>DASXRB010000349.1:0-12830 GCA_036506875.1 Kribbellaceae bacterium
TTCGCTGCCGCGGTCAGACACGTCGGTCCTTCTTTCCTTCGGATGGCTGGTTGCTCTTGACGTTGGCTGGCCTGGATCCAAGGCTGTATTGCTTTGCTGGTGTCGAGCGCTGCATGTCTGCGATCAGGCGCCGGACGGCCCTATAGATGACCTCGGCTTTGTCGATCTCGTGGCTCGGGTCGTCGGCAGCCGTTTGGCAGGTGCTGTAGCCCGACCGCGCAGACGACGTGGTGATGGTTGTCCCGAGCCGCGCCTCGTAGCCCGTCGGCTGGAAACTCCGCACCGAAGTCGCGGCAGCCTCGGCGCGCAGCAGGTCGCAGACGCCCTGGTGGGACACGTCGGCGTGCGGATGGTCGCGTAGCGCCGACAGCACCGCTACCCGGACCGCAGTCGTTGGCACGCTCCGAAGTCTGGCCCATCTTCTGGAATCAATCAAGAATCAGGCGTCGGTCCTCGGCCTCACGTTCGGCCCGGGGGACAGTTGCCCCTCAGGACCGCGGGCTGCTCAACGTATCGTCATGCAACGCCTTGCGACTGCGGGCGTACGCGGACCCGGACGCGGGAGAGATGATGTTGGCAGTCTGGTACGAACGGCAAGGTCCCGCGGACGAGGTGCTGCAGTTCGGCGACTTGCCCGACCCCGACGGGCCGGTCACCGGTATCACCGTGCTGATACACGGGCGTGCTCGGCGCCGGCGGCACCCTGGCGGCGCAGTAGGCGCGCTGGGCCGGCGCGACAGTCGTCGGCCACCAGGGCACTCGCGCCGATCGGGCCCACGCCATGGTCGGTTCCCGAGAAGTTAGCGCACGGTCAGGTCGAGCACCGGAAGCTGTACACGTTGCTGGCGGTGCTGAGCACCTCGCCGCCGGCGGCAGTCGGAGTCAGTTCGACCTGGTGCCGCTGCTCGTAATCGATACCCCAGGTGCTGGGGTCGGCGATCGCCTCTGACACTTGTTCGGTGGGTAGCGGGGTGTCGCTGTCGTCTAGGTACGCGTTGTCGGGGTCGAGCAGGCTCCGCACGTATCCCGCGCCGCCGGCGCCGGCCCCGACCACCATCCCGACCTTGGCCGACGAATTCGGGATGTCCATCGCGTGGTCGAACCCGTACGGGAACAACAACGAACGACCTGTACGTCGGACTGACCCGCCCAACCAGCGGCTCTGCGCCGTCGACCTCCGCTGACCGTTCAGCGGTTGCGGAAGCTGTAGACGTCGCTGGCGGAGCTGAGCACCTCGCCGCCGGAGGCGGTCGGAGTCAGTTCGACCTGGTGTCGCTGCTCGTAATCGATACCCCAGGTGTTGGGGTCGGCGACCGCCTCTGACACTTGTTCGGTGGGTAGCGGGGTGTCGCTGTCGTCTAGGTACGCGTTGATCAGCCCGGCGTCGGCCAGAGAGGTAATTGCCGCCGCCAACTCTGGGATGTACGGCAGCGGCGATTCCTCATCCCAGTCAAGGCCAGGGCGCCAAATCCGAAGCAGCTCGTACAGGAGGGAACTCTCCGCCGCGGCGAACAGGACGCACTGCTCCTGCGGGGTGAGGTCAGCCCACACCGGCATACCACTTCCTCCATTCAGTGTGATGCTCATGGCACGATCGGGAGCTCCGGCACCTCCGGCGGCTCCGGTAGATTGCGGAGACCTTCGCCTGGTCTACCACCACGGAACAGCCGACCGATCGGGCCGGCCCTGTCGACGTGCACGCTGTCGATGTCCACCGGATTCCCTGCGGCAGCGGCCCGGTATCTGAGACCGCCCACCTTGACGTTGATGTAATCGTTCTGGTGCAGCGGGTCCTCCATCTGGGGCAAGCCGCGCATGTACCGGATGGTGCCGTAGCGGTGCCCTGCGGGTTCATCCAGCGCACCCCGTCACCGGTCTTGGCCGGGCCGGCCTTCCACCGCGTCGGCACCATGGCGGCCCCTTCGCTTCCGTCGCCCGACCATGGACTCGGGGTCGAGTAGGCTCCGCACGTATCCCGCGCCGCCGGCGCCGGCCCCGACCACCATCCCGGCCTTGGCGGAGGAATTCGGGATGTCCATCGCGTCGTCGAACCCGTACGGGAACAACAACGAACGACCTGTACGTCGGACTGACCCGCCCAACCAGCGGCTCTGCGTCGTCGACCTCTGCTGACCGCTCAGCGGTTGCGGAAGCTGTACACGTCGCCGGCGACGCTGATGATTGCGCCGCCGGCGGCGGTCGTTATCAGTTCGACCCAGTGCCGCCCCTCATCCTCGGGTACCCAGGTGTCGGGGTCTGCGACCGCCTGTGCCACCTGGTTGGCGGGCAGCGGAGTGTCGCTGCCGTCCAGGTACACGTTGATCAGCCCTGTGCCGGCAAGAGAGGTGATCGCCGCCGCCAACTCCGGTATGTACGGCAGCGGCGATTCCTGATCCCAGTCGATGCCAGGTCGCCAGGTCGACAACAACTCGATGAGCAGGGAACCCTCCGCCGCGGCGAACAGGACGCACTGTTCCTGCGGGGTGAGGTCGGCCCATACCGGCATACCACGTCCTCCATTCAGTGTGATCTTTATGGCACGATCGGGATCTCGGGCACCTCCGGCGGCTCCGGTAGATTGCGGAGGCCTTCGCCTGGTTTACCACCCCGGAACAGCCGACCGATCGGGCCGCGCCCGTCGACCTGCACGCTGTCGATGTTCGGATCCTCGATCACCGGATTTCCGGCAGCGGCTGCCCTGTATTCGAGACCACCGATCCTCACATTGATGTAGTCACTTTGGTGCAGCGGCTCGTCTACCTGCGGTGAGCCGCCCCGCATGTACCGGATGGTGCCGTACTTGCCGTGAGGATCGTCGGCAGCCATCCAGCGTGTACCGTCGCCGGTCGTGGCCGGGCCGGCCTTCCACTGGGTCGGCACCATGGCGGCGACTTCCGCTTCCGTCGCCCCGACCATGGACTCGGGGTCGAGCAGGCTCCGCACGTATCCCGCGCCACCGGCGCCGGCCCCGACCACCATTCCGGCCTTGGCCGAGGTGTCCGGGATGTCCATCGCGTCGTCGAACCTGTACGGGAACAACAACGAGCCGTTGGCGCCCTCGAACAACTCCTTGAACGCCTTCGGACACGGGCCGTTCTTGGCGAGGCAGATCACCGCCCACCGATCCGTCTCGCTCAGGTGCTTGCCGAGCCCTTGCGAAATGGCGATGTAAGCGTTGCGCATCCCCTGGAAGGACGGGTCGGAGATGTGCACGGCGACGTGCTCGGAGATCTTGACGACATCGTCGTCCTTGCTCTGGTTGGAGACGTGGCCTGGCATGGACCCGCCGGAGTTCGATGTGCTCGGGGCGCTGCAGGTGGTGTCGTTGGTGCAGCTGGAGTGCGCGCCGCCCCAGCCGTTCTCGTCCTTGCCGCCGGGGTCGGTGCCGTCGTAGTGGCAGCCGCCGCCCCCGCCGATACACGGGTCGAGACCGCCCGGGTCGGACAGGCCGACCGGATTGTCGTCGGCGTACCCGTACCCGTTCCACTGCGCCGGGTCGGTCATGTCCATCACCGGGTCCACCGAGATGAACCGGCCCAGCGCGGGGTCGTACTCGCGGGCGCCCAAGTGAGTCAGACCGGTGTTGTCGCGCGTGCCGCCGACGAATCCCTTGTCGCCCGCCCACGTGCCGGGTGAGGTGCCGCGGTCGTTGCCGAACGGGAGAGTTCGCCGCCGGGTGACGGTCCCCTTCCCGTCGTCGGAGACGGTCGCCGAACCGGTGCCGTGGTGGTCGTTCACCAGCCAGGTCACCCCGGCGGGGGTGCGGACGGCCACGGTCGTACCGCCGACCGCGTAGTAGCGCGTCCCGGTTGCGGCCCCGTTTACCGGCTTGCGGATCTCGGTACCGCCGGGCAGGTATAGCGTGGTGCCTGCCGGGTCGCGGCGCAGCAACCGGTTGCCGTCGGCGTCATACACGTACGACGTGGTCCCCGTCTTGTCCGTCGCCTTGGCAAGCCGACCCGTCTCGGTCCAGTCCAGCACCTGGCCGTTCGTGCCCGCCGGGCAGTTGTTGGTGGCCGTGCTGGTCGGGCGGCAGATCATGTCGCCGTTCTTGTCGTACGCGTAGTTCTCGGTACGGGTCGGCGTCGTGCTCGTGCCCGCGGTGGTGACCACCTGCGTCACCGCGTGCGGCTGGCTGCCGGCGGCACCGCCCGAAGCCGGATAGTTGTACGTCCGCTTGGTGTCCGTCGTGCCGTGCAAAACCTCAGTCTTGCGGTTGCCCGCGGTGTCGAACGTGTACGTGGTCCAGAACTTCGCCGGTCCGCCGAGCCCGGCCACCGTGGGCGCGGTCGAGCAGTTCGCGGCGGTGGGCGTCCACGCATCGGTGACCCGCTGCAGGTAGTCGTACGTGAAGCACTCCTGCTCGGCCGCCTGCCCGCTGTCGGGCTGGTCCCGGATGCCGAGGATGTTGCCGGCCGGGTCGTACGTATAGCCCAGCTTGTAGACGTCGGCCTTGCCGTACGGGGTGGCCTCGTAGCTGGTTAGCCGGCCGGTCTGCTCGTCGATCGCGGAGGTGAGGAAAACCTTGTTCACGTCGAGCCCGAGGTTGCGCTGGACCACGTCGTCGAGCTGGTTGTAGATCTGCTCGCCGTAGCTCTCGTTGCCCGCCTGGAGGATGCCGAACGCGCCCTCGACCAGGCCGATCGCGTTGTACGAGGTCTCCACCGTCTCCTTCGGCAGCCCGGCCACCGCCGGCAGCTTCGTCCGGTACGGGTCACCGTTCGGCTTGTACGACTGCCCGATCGAATATGAGCACGCCGTATCGCCCGTGCCCAGGCACAGCCCGGTCTCGGTGGACGGGACCGTGATCGTGCTGCCGGTCGGCCGGCCCGCGCTGTCGTACCCGGTGACGGCGGACACGTACGCGCTGGTCGAGCCAGGCGGGTCGTACCGGACGGACTGGCTGAGCTTGCCCCTGCCGTTGGGCAGGTCGTCGTACTTCCACTCGGCGACCTTCGGGCCGTCCACCCCGGTGAGCCGCTCGCCAGTGCGCCGGCCGCGGTCGTCGTACGTGTACGCGAGGACCTTGCCGGCGTTGTCGGTGGTCGTCTTGACCGCGCCGTCGTCGTAGTAGGCGGTCTTCGTGACGCCCTTGTCCGGGTCCCGTGCCTCGGTCTGCCAACCCCGCAGGTTGTATGCGAAGGTCCAGCTGTTGTTGCCACGGTCGGTGACCGTGCTGACGATGCCCTGCTTGTTGTACGCGAACGCGGACCGGTCGAACGTACTCGCGGTATCGCTGCCCACGTCCTTCGGGTTCTTGTACTGCCGGATTTCGACGGTGCGTCCGAGCGCGTCCGTGATCGTTGTGGTCGCGGTGCCGCCCTTCGGCGGCGTGACGCTGACCTTCTCGCCGGCGTACGTGGTGTGCGTGCGCCACTGCTCGTCGCCGCCCAGCATGAAGATGGCGTCGGTGAGCCGGCCCGCCCCGTCGTACACGTTCTGGGTGGTGGCGGGCTCCTCCGGCCGCCCGTCCGGGGTGACCAGTGTGGTGCTGGGCGCCGCGTTCGTGGAGTCGTAGTACGGGCTGCTCGTCCAGTCGACCAGACCGCGGGAGTCGTACGTGGTGTCCGTGATGGACCGGCCGCCGTTGACGGTCTGTACCTGGGTCTGTCGCTGGCGCAGCAAACCGTCGAACAGCACGACGGTGGTGCGGTAGGACGTGCTCGCGTACCCGGTGAGCTGTTTGGTGGTCAGCGAGCTCGGCGCGTCGCTGCGCAGCCGGTACTCGTAGCTGATGTCGGGCTTGTCCGGGTTGCCGGCGCGGCTGCGACCCGGCTTCCATACCTGGACCAGGCGGCCCTCGCCGTCGTACGCCTGCTCGGCCACGGCGCCGTTGGCGTCCTCCGTGCGGACCGGCACGCCGAGCGCCGGGTCGAGCGTGGCGCTGACAGTGTCGCCCATCGGATCGGTGACCTCGATCTGCCGCAGCGGACCGCCGACGGCCGGGGTGTACTTCGTCGTAGTCGTCCGGTTGAGTGCGTCGGCCGTCAAGGCGATCCGGCCGATCGCGTCATAGCCGGTCCGGCTCGTGGTGACGAAATGCGCGGTGGCGCCGTTCCAGGAGTCAAGGGTGTCCTCGCGGACGGCCAGGCCCCGGATGGGTGCCTTGCCGTACGCGGCGTCGGCGTCGTCGTCGAACCAGGTGCGGGTGTCCCCGATGATGTCCGCGTCGGTGCTGGTCCCGCCGCACTTTACCGCGACGGTCAGGGTCCGCTTGACAGTGCCCAGGATCCACTTGTCACGGTTGCGGGCGTACTCGAGGGTCACGCACTTGTCGTCCGCGGCCGTGCTGTCGTCGCCCAGGTTGTTGACTCTGGTCGGCAGGTTGTCGCTGTCGTATGTGGTCTCCGACGTCGTCCACCTCGTGGCGCCGGTGGACAGCTTGGTCCGGGTTCGGGTGCTGCGGACGTGGGTCGGCCAGGCGTGCAGCTTGCTGTCGGTGGCGGTCGCGTCGAGGTGCTCCGGGGTTTCCACGGTTCCCGAGACCCAATCGCCGCCGACACCATTCTTCACGACCTTCTCGCGCAGCATGCCGGCGAACGACTCGTGGTCGGCGATGCCGTCGATGGTGACGTTGCGGGGCGTACCGGTGGGCGGCAGGGTGCCCTTCGCGTCGGGCTGCGGATCGCCATCCATGCCACGGAAATACCGGTACTCGATCGCGGACTGCACGCCGGACTCCAGGCCCTGGCGCTCTTCCACGTCGCCGTACCCGCGGTACCGGCCCCAGGTGCGCTTCTTGGGCTTGATCAGCGCGCTGTCGTCGTACGCCCAGGCCGGGGTGTCCAGGTACTCGTAGTTTGTCTGCTGGTGGACGAAGCCGCCAGTGTTGTCGTACACGTCCACCCGGGTCACCACGTACTTGTGGAACCAGTCCAGCGTCGGGGTCTCGCCCTCGGCGCCGTAGTACTGCGGGAAGCACCGCATCGTGTTGGCCCACGGCTTAGGCAGGTTCGCGCTCGTGCACTGCGGCACCGAGTACGTGATGCCCAGCTGCGCGCCCGACTCGGTGGTGATCGTCGAGATCCGGCTGCGGAACAGGCTGGCATGCCCGTCCGTACCGGTGTCGACGCGGTTGGCCATCCGGTCCGCGTTCGGGTCGAACGTGACCGGCGGGTCGGTGACCGCCGGGCCACCCGCGGAGGTGACCAGGCCCTTGTGCTGGATGCTCTTGAGCCACATCGGGTAGCCCTCGTTCGTACCCGCCTGCAGGAACGCGTAGTCGAGGTGCCACGTGTCGACGCTGGTGTAGTCGTCGCCGGTGCCCGCGTACACCTGGGTGGTGACGTCGGAGAGCCGCTTCTGGGTCCAGAAGGTCGGCGCGAACTGGGTCTTGCACGGCGGCGCGGTGCAGTACTGATCCCACGGGGTGTCCGGAAACGCGGCCGGGCGCGGCTTGTCCGCACTGTCGTAGCAGGTGCCGACGCAGCGATCGGTGACGCCGAACACGACCCGGGCTGCCGGGTGCACGCTGTCCGCGTCGCCGGCCCGACTGCCGTACTCGATCCGGGTCAGGTACCCGCCGCGGTCGTACGTGGTGCGCTTGTCCTGGTCACCCTCACGGGCGTACGCGCCGGTCTCCTTCGCGTACGTGTAGGTGATGGTGTTGCCACTCGGGTCCACGACGTAGTCGAGGTTCCAGCGCCAGCCCCGGTCGTGCCGCGACTTGGCGAAGTCCTTGTCGTAGCCGGGGTCGTCGGGGTGGTTGCTGTAGACGGGCGCGTGGAAGGTGGACGCCTCGGCCCGGCCGAAGTAGTACTGCGTCCCGTCCTGCGTGGTCTCCCGCCAGTACGTGCCGTCCGCGTCGCCGTTGTCCCGGCCATCGCGCAACATCTCGATCTTCGCGCCGTCGTCGGAACGGCCACGGTACTCGATCACCTGGTCGTCCGGCTTGCCGTTGTCCGTACCGGCGACCTTGACCAGCTCGGTGGCGTGGCCGTTCAGCGAGATCGTGGCGTTGTCGTCGAACCAGCACAGGTCGCCGCCGTACTGGCCGGCGTTGTTGGGGTCCGGCTTCTCGTTGGTGTCCCGGTCGTCGGCGCAGGCACGGAACTCGCGCTCGACGTATCCGGGCCACATGTCCCAGCCGTCGCCGGTCCAGGAGCCCTGGGTGTTGGTGCCCGACGTGCGGCCGTCGATCGACCCCGAGCTGTACGACAGCCCGAGGTCCGGCTTCAGGCCGCCGCTGCCGCCGGGCAGCCGGAACGGGTACGACCAGGAGAAGTCCCCGGTCTGGTGGCTGACCTGCCAGCTCGACGCCGGGTTGAGCGAGGTGGCCGTGTAGTCGCCGGTCGCGCCCGCGGGAGCAGCGGCGAGCATCAGCGTCCGGGCCCCGCTCGCGCCGAGGGTGACGGTCGCGCTGACCGTACCGGCCTTGGCGTCGGTGGTTGTCCGCAGCGGAGTGCCCGAGGCGGCGTCGACGAGACGTAACCGGCTCAGGGCGTCGCCGCCGAACGCGCCAGCGACCGACCGGTAGTCGACCGTCACGGTCGCCGGCCCGGCCGCCTGCACGCCGTCCGCGCGTGCCACCCGTACGCTCAGGCCGTTGCTCCTGAGCAGGCTGACCTTGACCTTGGTGACTGGCCGGACCGTGTCGGCGGTGGCCGGGGCGGCGACCGAGATCGGCAGCCGGGCCGTCTTGCGAGCGGTCGCGGCCTTCGCGAGGTCGATCACCTGCTCGCCGCTGAACGCCGGATCCTGCGGTATGTCGTCGGCGGTGAACTCGCGGTCGCCGGCGGTCCACACCGGACGCTGCTCCGCGATCACCTCGTGGGTCTTCCAACCGTCCACATCGATCGGCTTGGGCGCGACCCAGTCGTCGGCGGCCGTCGCCGAGCCGGGCAGGCCTGCGCTGCCGAGCATCACGGCCAGCACCGCGGTCAGCGAACATACGATGCCGCGCTTCACTGCCCCTCCTCGCCAAGAAAGTCGTCGTACGGGGTGGCCGCGACCTTGATCTCGTAGTCGGACCAAACCCGCGGGACCGCGTAGACGTCGTCGATGTCGCCATGCCAGCGGGCGGTCGGCCCGTCGGCGAGCGAACGGCCGATGGCGAGTCCGCCGGTCGCTGTCCACCCGGGCGCGACGCCAGCGGCCCGGGTCATCGCGCCGGTGCTCCCGCTGTCGCCGACCTCGTTGTTGGGACCGCCGTTGACGTAGATCCGGATCTCGTTGTTCACCCGGTCCACGACTCCGACTAGGTGGACCCATTCGCCCTGGTTGAGGTACGCGTGGGAGCACGCCTTGGTGGTGCCCGCGGCGGCGTCGTCCGAGCCGGTGAGCGTGAAGCACCAGGCGTGGTCGGCGGCGCTGTAGCCGAGCCTGAACATCGACGCGTGCGCCCCGTCCTCGGAGACCGCGGTCATGTCGTTGTCGAGAACCGAAGGTGCCGGGGTACTGGTGGCGGGCTCGTCCGCGCCCGGGTCGACTGGTACGTCACCGGGATCGGGGTCGGTTGGAGTCGGCTCGGGATCCCCTTCGGTATCCGTCGGTGGCGGCGTGTCGCTCGGGTCTTGCGCGAGGCGCACCCAGGCGGCGACGGTGAACCCGCCCGCCGCGGTGGTGTTGAGCACCGGCAGATCGGTGGCCAGGGCACCCGTGCCGTCCAGGGTCAGCGCGTAGCCATCGTCGCGGTCGGACCAGGTCACGCCGCCCGCGGTGGCGGTGGCGGGGCGGTTGTCGACCGGCAGCGATCCGGCCGCGGCGCCGGAACCCTCGTCCATGTGCCACACCCACTGGCCGCCGGCAGGCTGGACCTTGAAGTGGTACTCGACGTCGCTGGCGGTCCGGTTGCCGGCCGCGTCCACGGCGTACGCCTTGAGGACGTACGGCCCTTCGCGCGCGGGAAGCACGGTGTCGTGGCCTACGCCGGTGAAGTCGGGGACCACCTTGTGGGTGCCGCCCTCGCCGACGAGCCACCACATGTAGTACGCGACCTGGTCCTTCGCGTCGTCTGGCTGAAGTGTGAGCGTCCCCGGTACGCCCGGGCCGCCGTACCCGCCAGGGACGGTGGGCGGCTCGTTGATGTCGTTGGTCGGCCGGTAGATGCCGGCGTCGGCCTTCGGCGCGCCCGGATTGGTGGTGTCGATCAGCAGGCCGTACCAGCCGTTGTAATCTGAGCACCAGGTCGAGTCGCAGGCCCGGCCGCGCCAGTAGTACTGGCCGTCGGGCAGCGGCTTCTTGTCGGCGGTCGCAACCGTCCAGCCCTTGCTCGTGCCGGACTTGACGCCCGTGACGGCCGTACCGGACTTGGCCTTGACGACCTTCTTGGCGCTGTCGTACAGCTCGTACTCGTAGCGCAGCGAGCCGCCGTCCGGGTCGGTCGACTTCATCGACAGCGTGGGCGTCCGCGACCGGCTCTTGGCCGGGTTGGTGCACGGGTTGTGGTCGCACGGCGAGACGGCCAGCGCGGTCGGCACGCCCGGCTGCCGGTTGTAGTTGATGTCCAGGTACGTGGAGTCCTTGACCAGCTTCTTCCACTGGTACTCGTCGCCCTCGTCGGGCGCGCGGAAGCCTAACGTGATGGTCGCGTTGTCAGCGTTCGCGGCGGCCTGGAAGAAGTCCCGGATCGGGTGCGAGGTGCTCGACGGATCGCCGAACTCGACCTCGTCGTTGCCCTTCGGGCACTCGTGCTTGTTCGCCGACGCCTTCACCTCGCGCAGCTTCCACCACTTCGGCGTGCTGCTGGTGGAGACCGTGTTGTTCCAGGTCACCGCCTTGGAGGTGGAGATCGGCAGGGTCTTCCACAAGCCCAGCGGGGAGGCCGTGCAGCTCGCGGTGTGCCACACCGTGGTGAGCACGCTCGCCGAGAGGATCTGGGTGTGCGCGATCGTGCCGATGTTGAACTGCACGATGGTGCGCCAGTCGTCGGTCGAGCTGCTGTGCCAGTTCTGGCCGACCCGCATATAGTCGCGCATCGACATATTGGTCCAGTACGACGTGTCCGGGTGTGCCCGGCTCACCACCGTCCAGACTTCCTTGCCGCCGTTGAACCCCGGGTCGATGTACACCGGGTAGGTGGTGGTGTCGCCGGTGAGCATCGCCTGCGACGGCGTCACCGACAGCGTCGAGGAGCTCAGGGTGACCGGGATGCTGCTCGCCTCGATGTCCCGCGGCAGCACGATCCCGCCCGGTGGCGCGACGCTGGATCCGTTGCTCCTGCCCGTGCCCGGTGCCTCCGGCGTACCCGGCGGCGGGGTCTGCCACATCGCCGCGCCGTCGGAGACGAACACCGGCTTGCCGCTGCCGTCGACGGCCTGGATCACCTTGTCGTCGGCCTGCTGGATCGTCACCCCGTCGCCCGCGATCCCGAATCGCAGGGTGGTCAGCGCCGGATTGCGTGCCGCTGTCGCGTTCTTGACTACCAGGACCTCGCCGAACGAGTCGGCGTTGGCGGTGAGCTGCAAGTCGACGCCCGGTAGAACCTCCGTGTAGGTGGCGGTCGGCCCCGACAGCACCGGTACGGGCAGCGCGGCCGGCCAGGTCAGCCGCACCTGCTTGCCGACCGGGCCGAACCACAGCATCGGCCCCGACCCTCCGGCGGAGAAGTGCAGGTCCAGCGTGGTCGCCACCGGGGCGATGCCGTCGGCGGTGCGCTGCAGCGTGGTGTCGACCGGCACCCAGCCGCCGCCTCGGCGCACGCGCACCGGCGTCGGCGAGGTGCGGGTGGTGAAAGACCCGTCCGGCTGCGCGAAGGTCTGGGCGAGCTCGGTCCGCTCGTCCAGCACCTCGATCGGCGTACCGTACACGTGGGCGAGCCACGCGGCGTCGTCGGCGGTGGCAGCCTCGGTAGGCGGCGACGCCGGGGCTGGCGTAGCCGCGGGCGCAGCGGTGGCGGTCGTCGGCGCAACGGCTTGGGCGAGGCCGGCGCCAAGCAGGATCGTGGTGAAGGCGGCAAGGCGGGCACGCCGCGTACGAGCGCGAACGCCCATACGGCGGTAGCCCGGCATGGCGGTGCCGAACACGTGACTTCTCCCCCGTGAAGAAGCATGTTCCTGTGTGGAACCTACGAATGTGGAAGGTTTCCTCAAAGGAACCTGGCAGCACGGGACGGTAGAGCATCCATCCAACCGCGTCAATCCCGTTCACTGGGTGCCGCCTCGGGACCTTCGTGATGGTGCTGATCGCGAGGATCAGGCTGCGCTCGCGGCGAACTCTGTACGCCGCCGCAGCGTACTTCGCACCAACAAATAGTGGATATGAGCCGGGGGACGGATAGACGCCCTGCTCTCCGGCGTCCCTACCACGTCATGCCCTCGGCTTACGGTCGGTTGGTCGCGGCAACGAGAGCGGCCGGATCGGCCAAGCGCACCCACTGACCTCTCCGCCAGTGACAGCGCACACCGCGTCAGCTGGGCGCAGCGTCGCCGGCGCGACGCCACTCCACGATGTGCGAGGACGACATCGGGCACCTCGTCCACATCGGACAGCGCTGGAAGAATGCGTGAGGCCCCTGGGCGAGGATGACACTCCGGACCCGGCGAAGCTGCGACTCGCCGACCATCCCGACGTCACGGAGGCGTACCAGCGGTGGCTTGATAGTCGCTACAGCACAACAGCCGAGGGTTCCTTAGCTGTCCCCGCTGCGCCGCTCTTTCATGTACACCGTGGCCTGGAGAGAGAGTCTACGAATAGGGCGCCTCTAGACATGACCGAAACGGCGGTCCGTATATGTAGGCGCACTTCTCGTCCGGAAGCCTATGGTGGACGCGTGCTGACGCTTGGAGTTGACCTTGCTGCGGCCGACGTCCGAACCGCTATTGCCGCCGTGGAGTGGTCTGACGGGCAGGCGACCGTCCAGGCTCTACAGCTCGGCGTCTCGGACGAACAAC
>DASXRB010000350.1:0-7049 GCA_036506875.1 Kribbellaceae bacterium
TTGGGGTCTCGGCCGAGGAACAAGCGGCCGCGGACAACGTCCGGCGGCGGTTCCGACGCACTGACGGTACCAAGCACACTCCGCCTCCGACGAAGCGACCAGCAGGACTGCGTCTGCAGAGTGGCGAACGAAGGTACGAACCGAAGTCGAAGATATGCATCTCCGATGTTCAGCACCCGGCTGCTCAGGGCGGGTGTCTGAAGGTCACGCCGGAGCGGCCGCGGATCGCGGACATCACGCGCGAGGTCGTCATTCGCACCGTGCGGGACGAGAAGGTCGTGACGTTTCCCAGCTCGCCAGTTCATGTGCAGCCGCGGGGTTGGACGTTGGTGAACCTCGAGACGAACGTGTACGCCGAGCAGCGGTACGTGGACAGGACCGTGACTGTGCTGACCTGGCCGGTCGACGTGCGGGCCAACCCCTCGTCGTACACGTGGAGCTTCGGGGACGGGGACGAGGTCACGACGACCAGCCTGGGCGCGCCGTACCCGGACGGAGACGTGACACACACGTATCGCGAGCGGGGCAAGGTGAGGATCAGCGTGACGCTCAACTACGACACCTGGTACCGGGTGCCCGGCGGGCAGTGGACGCCGGCCGGGATCGTCAGCATTCCCGGGCCGGGCACGAGCGAGCTGGTCTGCGAGGCGCGGCCCGTACTCACCGACCCGGACAACCCAGAGCCGGCCGACGATGGCGGCGAGAACGGCAACACCTGCCGGGGCTAGCGACCGAACGCCCGGCCCGACACCGCTTGGGGAAACAGATGTCCTGCAGGCGGCAACGAGCTTCCCCAACGAACCGCCGGCATCCATGGAGCCGGGAAACACGAAGGGCCGGGCGATTCCGCGGAATCGTCCGGCTCCTCGCTGGGCGGAACTCGGGTTACAGGATGCCGCGCGCCTGGAAGGCGGACTTCACGGTGGCGGCGTCGGTGGAGCCGTACAGCGCCTGCGCGGCCGCGACGGTCGCGTTGGCGGCGGCGGCGAAGTTGGTGTCCGGGGCGAAGTTGAACTGCGCCTCGATGATCACCTTGTTGGCCTTCTCGCGGCCCAGGCCCTTGTTGATGTCGTACAGGGCGCGGGACCAGATCTGGCCGTCATGGTGCACCTCACCGTTCTTGTCCGCGACCGTCAGGTTGGTGTCAGCGCGGCGGATGCAGTGCGGCGTGCCCGACGTGTACGACGTGGAGTCCCAGTCCATCAGGCAGGCCCACGGGGTGGTCGCGGTGTCGGAGGAGTTGGCCTGCGACATGGTCAGGGCCAGGTAGTCGCCGAAGCCCTCTCCGATCGAGCCGCCCTCGGTGGTGCTGCCGAAGCCGGGGACCTGGTCGTCCTGGACGGCGTGGCCGTACTCGTGCCAGATCACCTCGACGTCCTCGGCGTCGTCGACGCCGCCGGTGCCGAAGGTGATGGTGTCCTTGCCCGGCGAGTACCAGGAGTTGTCCTGGGTGGAGGTGTCCGGGAGCAGGTCCTGGGACTCGTTGTTCACGTTGGTGAACCCGAGGCTCTGGATGTATGTCTGCACCGAGTCGACCGCGTGGTAGGCGACGACCTGCTCGAACCGGTCGTCGGAACGCGTGTAGACGAACGAGTTCGTCGACGACGTCGCGAGCTTGCTCTTGCGCAGCCCGTTCATGTTGGCGTAGGTGCCGTTCAGCTTGCCCGAGCCGTCGAGGTTGTGCAGCGTGACGGTCGAGTACGCCGACGACGGGACCGCGCTGTCCGCGTCGCTCTGGTCGGTCAGGCTCTCGTTCTGCAGCTTGACGACCGGGTTCGGGTCGTACACCTGGCCCGTGCCGTCGGCGTGCTTGACGGTGCTCTCCGAGCGGATGACCGCGCCGGACTTGGCGTCCACCAGCGAGCGGTACTCGCCGTCGGCGCCCTCGGACAGCACCGACCACACCAGGCGCGGGGCCGAACCCGCCAGGACGGCGAGCTGCGTCTTCGCGGCGTGCGCACCGGCCAGGGCCTTCGTCACGGCCGCGACGGCCTTGGCGCTCGCCGTGTCCGCGGCAACGGACGGCAGCACCGAGATGTCGGACGTGATGGCCCTGCGGCCGTCGGTGACGGTCTCCGCGCCGGCCGTGTCGACGTGGCGGGCGTAGTAGGTGTCGATCACCGGCAGACCCTGGTAGGTCTGCTGGTACCAGTAGTGCTTGCCGAGCAGCGACTCGCGGACCTGGATCAGGTTCAGGTCACCGGGGAGGGCGGCGGAGGACGAGTCCGCGTGCTGGGCAGCATTCGCGATGGCGGTCGCCGACGAACCCAAGGCCGCGACAGCCAGTACAGCGAGGATGCGGCGAGAACGCATGGCATCCCTTTCTCTGGGGCGGAAGGTTGCGCGGAACGTTATCCAGAACCTCACGAACTTGCATAGAGATGACTAAGATCTGGTCACTGGAACGCAAATTTTCAGGCCAGGACAAGGGATATCCTCCGAATCTCTCATGCGGAGCCCTACCCCTGACATGTCAGTACTTGCCGGGAGGAGTCCCGGTAGGCTTGCTGCCGCTCGGCGTACTCACCAGGCGAGGCGGTCAGCGTGCAACTCAACCTTCACCGGCTGTGGATCTTCATGCAGGTGGTCGAGTGCGGCGGTTTCTCCGCGGCCGCCCAGAAGCTCTACATGAGCCAGCCGTCGGTCTCGAACCAGGTCCGCCAGCTCGAACGCTCCCTGCACGCCACCCTGATCGACCGCTCCGGCGCCCGGATCCGCCCGACCGCCGAGGGTGACGTCCTGATGGAGTACGCGCGCCGCGTCTTCCTGCTCGCCGACGAGGCGGTCAGCGCCATCCAGCAGGTCTCCGGCCTCAAGACCGGCCGGCTGGTCATCGGCGGCACCACCACGGTCGGCACCTATCTCCTCCCGCAGCTGCTCGCGCGGTTCCGCCAGGACCACCCGGGGGTGGAGTGCGACATCTTCGTCGGCAACGCCGTGCAGGTGATGAAGCACCTGGTCGACGGCGAGATCGGGCTGGCCGTGTTCGCCGGCAAGCCCAGTGCCTCCCAGCTGGTGATGGTGCCGATCCTGTCCGACCGCCTGGTGCTGGTGACGGCGCCCGACCATCCGCTGGCCGGTACGACGGTGAGCCCGGCGGCGCTGTCCAAGGAACGGTTCCTGGTGCGCGAGCGCGGCTCGTCCACCCGCGACGAGGCCGAGGACGCCCTCGAGCAGTGGGAGCTGACCAGCGTCCAGAAGTCCGAGATGTGGGGACCGGAGACGCTCAAGCAGTCGGTCTCGGCCGGTCTCGGCGTCGCGCTGATCTCCGAGCACGCCGTCCAGCACGAGGTCCGCGACGGCCGGCTCGGCGTCGTGGACGTCGAACCCGCGCTCCCGGCCCGCCCGATCGTGGTCGCCCAGCGCCGCGACCGCCTGCTCTCCCCGGCCGAGCGCACCTTCGTCGAGCAGCTCACCAAGATCAAGAACTGGCCCGAGCCCTGACCGACGCGGCTATCCGGCTCATAGGCGCTTGACGGCTTCTGCGGGCCGCGCCGGTCCGGAACGCTGGTCGGCGTGACTCATGAGCTTCCTGAGCGGGCCCGGGTCGTCGTGATCGGCGGCGGCATCGTCGGCTGCAGCACGGCGTACCACCTGACCGAGCTGGGCTGGAGCGATGTCGTCGTGCTGGAGCACGGCCGGCTGTCGTCCGGCACCACCTGGCACGCGGCCGGGCTGGTCGGGCAGCTGCGCTCGCAGCAGAGCATGACCCGGCTGATCCAGTACTCGACCGACCTGTACGCCCGGATCGAGGCCGAGACCGGCCAGGCCTCGGGCTGGAAGCAGTGCGGCAGCCTGTCGGTGGCACGGACGCCGGAACGCATGACGCAGCTCAAGCGCACCGCCGCGGCGGCCGCGTCGTACGGCGTGGAGGCGGAGGTGATCACGCCGGAGCGCGCCGGCGAACTGTGGCCGCTGATGCGCACTGACGACCTGGTCGGCGCGGTCTGGCTGCCCGGTGACGGCAAGGCGAACCCGACCGACCTGACCTCGGCTCTCGCCAAGGGCGCCCGGCAGCGCGGCGCGCGGATCGCGGAGAAGGTCCGGGTCACCGGCATCGACACCGCGCAGGGCCGGGTGACCGGCGTCCGGACCGACCGAGGCGAGATCGAGGCCGACGTCGTGGTGAACTGCGCGGGGCAGTGGGCCAAGGAGGTCGGGCTGCTGGCCGGGGTGCACGTGCCGCTGCACAGCGCCGAGCACTACTACGTGGTGACCGAGCCGATCGAGGGTGTGCACCCGGACCTGCCGGTGCTGCGCGACCCGGACGGATTCGCCTATTACAAGGAGGAGGTCGGCGGCCTGGTGGTCGGCGGGTTCGAGCCGGACGCGAAGCCGTGGATGGCGCCGGACGAGCTGCCGTACCCGTTCGAGTTCCAGCTGCTGCCGGAGGACTGGGACCAGTTCGCGCCGATCATGGAGAACGCCTTCCAGCGTGTCCCGGCCCTGGAGCACGCCGGGATCCGCAAGTTCTACAACGGCCCGGAGAGCTTCACCCCGGACAACAACTTCCTGCTCGGCGAGGCGCCCGGGCTGCGCGGCTTCTTCGTCGGCGCCGGGTTCAACTCGATGGGGATCGCGTCGGCGGGTGGTGCCGGACGCGCGCTGGCGGAGTGGATCGTGAACGGCGAGCCGACCGCGGACCTGTGGCCCGTCGACGTCCGCCGGTTCGCGTCGTTCAACGCGAACAACGCCTGGCTGCGGGACCGGGTCCGCGAGGTGCTCGGCCTGCACTACGCGATGCCGTGGCCGAACCGCGAGCTCGACACCGCGCGGCCGTTCCGGCGGTCCCCGGCGTACCACCTGCTCCAACAGGCCGGCGCGAACTTCGGCAGCAAGATGGGCTGGGAGCGCGCCAGCTTCTTCGCCCCGCGGGGCGAGTCGCCGAGCATCGAGTACTCGTTCGGCCGGCAGAACTGGCAGGACTGGTCGAACGCGGAACAGGATGCCACCCGCAACGACGTGGCGCTGTTCGACCAGACCTCGTTCGCCAAGTACGTCGTGACCGGCCGCGACGCCGCGTCGTACCTGCAATGGCTGTGCACCGCCGACGTCGACGTCCCGCCGGGGCGCACGGTCTACACCGGGATGCTCAACGAGCGCGGCACCTACGAGTCCGACCTCACCGTCACGCGGGTCGGCCACGACGAGTTCCTGCTGGTCAGCGGCTCCGCGCAGCCGGTGCGGGACCTGGACTGGCTGCGCCGCAACATCCCGCCGGGCCAACACGTCGCGGTCGTCGACGTCACCTCGGCCTACGCCGTCTACGGCGTGATGGGACCGCGGTCACGCGACCTGTTGCGGCGGGTCTCGCGGGCCGACCTGTCCAACGACGCGTTCGGGTTCGGCGCGAGCCGGGAGATCAACCTCGGCTACGCGACGGTGCGCGCCACCAGGGTGACGTACGTCGGTGAGCTGGGCTGGGAGCTCTACACCCCGGCCGAGTTCGCGGTCGGCGTCTACGAGACGCTGCTTGCCGCGGGCAAGGACCTCGGCCTGGTGAACGCCGGCTACTACGCGATCAACTCGCTGCGGCTGGAGAAGGGGTACCGGGCCTTCGGCGCGGAGCTCACGCCGGACGACAACCCGGTCGAGGCCGGGCTGCTGTTCGCCTGCAAGCTGAAGACCGACCACGCGTTCCTGGGCCGGGAGGCGGTCGAGAAGGCGAAGGCCGAGGGGCCGCGGCGCCGGCTCGCGTCGTTCGTCCTGGACGACCCGGACCCTGTGCTGTGGGGCGGCGAGCTGATCGTGCGGGACGGCGAGCCCGCAGGGCACCTCACGTCCGCGGGGTACGGGGCCACTGTCGGCGCGTCCGTCGGGCTCGGCTACGTCCGCCGAGCGGACGGCGGTGTCGTGGATCCGGAGTGGCTGACGGGCGGCGAATATGAGATCGACGTCGCGGGTGAGCGCCACCGGGCCACAATGTCGCTGAGGCCGCCGTACGACCCGGCCTCGGAGAAGGTGAGGTCCTGATGCCCAACCACGTCCTGACGCTGTCGTGCCGCGACCGGGTCGGCATCGTCGCGGCGGTGTCCGGGTTCCTCGCCGAGCGGCGCTGCAACATCGTCGACAGCCAGCAGTTCGGCGACCCGTCCACCGGCCGCTTCTTCATGCGCGTCCACTTCGTCGCGCAGGACGCCGGCACCGCGCTGATAGACCTGTACGACGCGTTCAGTGCCGTCGGCAACGAGTTCGAGATGACCTGGCAGCTGCACGACACCACCGAGCGGTGCCGCACCCTGCTGATGGTCTCCAAGCTCGGCCACTGCCTGAACGACCTGCTGTACCGCTGGCAGACCGGCGCCCTGCACATCGAGATCCCCGCGATCGTCTCCAACCACACCGACTTCGAGCCGCTCGCCAAGGCGTACGACGTCCCGTTCCACTACCTGCCCGTCACGCCGGACAACAAGGCCCGGCAGGAGGCGGCACTCCTCGAGCTGATCGACTCCCACGACGTCGACCTGGTGGTCCTGGCCCGGTACATGCAGATCCTGTCCGACGACCTGTGCACCCGGATGGACGGGCGGATCATCAACATCCACCACTCGTTCCTGCCCAGCTTCAAGGGCGCGCGGCCGCACCACCAGGCGCACGAGCGCGGCGTGAAGCTGATCGGCGCCACCGCGCACTACGTGACGGCCCATCTGGACGAGGGCCCGATCATCGAGCAGGAGGTGGCCCGGGTGGACCACACCTTCTCCCCGCAGCGGCTGGCCGCGGTCGGTCGCGACGTCGAGGCGGTCGCACTGGCCAGGGCGGTGCAGTGGCACGCCGAGCACCGCGTCCTGATGGACGGCATCAAGACCGTCGTCTTCAAATGATCGCTGATCACACGGCATTGGCAGCGCATCGAAATGCGAGCGCAAACGCCGGGACCATGGCTGTTGGCGTTGTCCCAGAACGGGCTACGCGAAGCGTCGCTGGATTGATCCCTGATCCACCGGTGAGGTTGGGGTTGTGAGCGTGGCGTAGAGCGAGAATGCCCTTGTGTGGCAGGAGAATCGGGCTTGTTCAGGGTCCGGTTCCAGCGACACGAAGGGCATCTC
>DASXRB010000351.1:0-1865 GCA_036506875.1 Kribbellaceae bacterium
GACGGCGCCGCGGGAGCCGAGTGAACTGGCCGGCGCGGGTGCAACTGAACGGCCGGGTCGTGCGACTGGGAAGTATGAATGTATCCATGTCCGCGGCCGAGGAGATCGGATCCAGAGCCAGCGCGCGTGTGGTCGACCAGCGCGCCGACTTCGAGTCGGCCTACCGGGCGCACTACGCGACGCTGGTGCGGCTCGCGGCGATGACCACCGGCTCGCCGGCGCTGGCCGAGGAGATCGTCCAGGACGTCTTCATCGACTACTACCGGCACGCCGCGAGCGTCGTGGAGCCGGTGCGCTGGCTGCGCCGCGCGGTGGTGAACCGGACGGTCTCCTGGACCCGCAGGCAGATCCTGGAGCGGCGCCACCGCGGCATGCACCAGGAGGACGAGTGGCACCACCTGAACCCAGAAGCCTTCGCCGTCCGGGAGGTGCTGCGCCGGTTGAAGCCGCGGCACCGCGCGGCGGTCTTCCTCCGGTACTACCTCGATCTGCCCGACGCGGAGATCGCCGAGGCCCTGGGCTGCCGGCCCGCGACCGTGCGGTCCCTGCTGCACCGCGGCTTGACGATGATGAGGGAGAGCTTCCGTGACTGACGAGCTGACCGACCTCGACGACCGGGCTCGCCGCGCACTCGTCGCGCTCGCCGACGCCGTGCCGACCCATCCGGATCTCGACGCGGTCGTCGCCCGCGCGCGGGGAGAGCGCCCTGCAGCGGCGCCGCGTGGCCGGTCCGACCGGCGGCCGAGCGGTCTGTTCCGGCAGCGGCCGGGCGGCCTGTTCCGGGCGCTCGCGCCGACCATGGCGGCCGCGGCGGTGGTCGGGCTGATCGGCACGGCGGCCCTGCTGCCCAGGATCGGTGGCGCGCCCGCCCACGTCTCGGCGCCGGCGGACGCCGCCCCGGTCCTGCCCAAGCGGCTCCCCGACCACTCCTGGCTGACCGCCGGGGTCTCCGATGCGCCGCCCGGACGGGCGATCGCGCTCTACATCCACGGCCGGGGCGTCGAGCTGACCGACAACCCGCAGGCGGTCGTCCTCGGTGCCGACGGGCGCACGGTCCGCCGCGTGGACCTCGCCGAGGCCCGCGGCACGGACATGGGTGCACTCACCAGCAGTGAGGTCGCACCGATGCTGCTCGCTCCGGACGGCAGCGCGGTCGCGGTCGGCGACCTGCGCACGACGGTCGCGGCCAGCCTCGCGATCGTGGACCTGAGGACGGGCCGGACCCGCCGGTACGCGCTCGGCGACTTCCACAGCGTCTACCCGCTCGCGTGGTCGCCGGACCTGCGTTACCTGGCCTACGCCGACGGAGCCGACACCCTCTACCAGCCCGGCGGCGCGCGGCGCCCGGCTCCGCTCTTCCTGCTCGACGTCAAGACCGGTCGCCGCAGCACGCTGCCCGGCTACGAGCGGGTCTCCGCGCTGGCGTTCTCGCCGGACAGCCGCCGGATGGCGATGCAGGACGGCCCGTACATCCGCATCGTCGGCATCGACGGTCGCGAGGAGCGGCGGCTGGACCTGCCGGACCACTTCCGGCTGGCCGGCTCCGCGGCATGGTCGCCCGACGGCGCCTGGGTCACCATCAGCTCGTGGCGGGCGTACGAGGCCGATGCGTCCGAGCTCCGGTTCCTCGATCCGACCGGAGCGAGCCGGCCCGCGCCCGCGCCGATCAAGGACGCGGGGCCGGTGGTGGGTTGGCGGTCGAACCGGGCGCTGATCGTGTTCGACGAGTTGAAGCTGGCCTTCGACCAGCGGACGCTGGACGGCGGCCGCCGGCGCCTGGCGGCCTTCGACCCGCACCAGATCGGGAACGCCGAGCCGTGGAGCATGCAGCTGGCGGCGAACCTGGTCCCGGAGCTCCGGGTGGC
>DASXRB010000352.1:0-1690 GCA_036506875.1 Kribbellaceae bacterium
GCCGGGCCTCACGAATCTCTCATCGTTCACCGGGGAACGTCGGTGCGACGCCGGACCGGTGCTCGCCAGCTCACTGTCCCTCGGTGAGCGCCTGCTGCTGTCCGCCGACGAGGTACCCGGCATCGAGCGGGAGACTCTGCGCACAAGGTCCGTCGCGAACCTGTCGACCTGGTCGCCGCACAGGCCCGCCGGCTGGAGTCCGTGCTCGGGCTGCGCATTCAGGTGTCCGGCGAACCGGCCGTGCTCCAGGGCGACCCCGACCGGCTGGGCCAGCTGCTGGCGAACACCGTGCACAACAGCGCCGCGGCCGGAGCGGCCGTGGTGCGGGTGGGTGTCGAGCGGGAGCGAGACGTCGTCAGGCTCGACGTCGCCGACGACGGACCCGGGTTCCCGCCCAGCGTCCGGGACTCCGCATTCGAACGGTTCGTCCGCGGCGACCACGCCCGAACCCCGGGGTCAGCGGGAGCAGGTCTCGGACTGGCGATCGTGCGCGCCGTGGTCGCCGCCCACGGCGGCACCGTCGAGGCCCGCAACGGCGAGCCGCTCGGCGGTGCGGTGGTGACCGTCCGACTGCCGCTGAGCTGAGCCAGCCGCGTCTCCGTGTTCGTCGTGCGCGGGTACCGGTTCGTCGACCGCGTACAGGAAGTGGTAGGCACCGCTGTCGCCGATGTACCGGAACTGCCGTTTGAGGTCGGCCACCGTTTCGTCGTACCCGGCATGCGCGCGCAGGTAGCGGCGGAAGCCGCCGTACTCGTCGTCGAGCTCCAGCACGGCCTGCGCGTTGTCGATCGTCGCTTCGATCTTCGCGCGGCTGCGGATCACCCGGGGGTCGGCGAGCAGGCGCTCGACATCGTCTTCTCCGAACTCGGCCACCGCGCGAGGTTCGAAGCCGGCGAACGCCTGCCGGATTCCGTTCCATTTGGCGTCGATGACGCGCCAGCTCATGCCCGCTTGGAAGACCGGGCGACTGAGCGCCTCGAGGTAATCGCAGAGATCGTCCGGTGCGCGCCGCGAGGGAGGCATGCCCGTGCCTTTCCGGTCACTGGTCGTGCCGCGCCTCGAACAGCGGCGCGAACGGGCGGGCGTCGAACACCACCGAAACGGACGCGATCCTGCCGTCCCGCACGCGGTACCACTCGCAGGTGCGCGACCGCGGCACCGGCACGGTCTTCAGGTCGTAGATGACGCAGACGTCGTCGCCGTCGGCGAACACCTTCAGCTTGTCCGCCCCGGTCACGATCCCGCTGAGCTGGCGTAGCGACGCCAGATACGTATCGGCGTCGGTGAAGCTGTCGATCGGGCCTTCGAAGGAAACGTCATCGTGGAGCAGCGCCCGCGCCCGGTCGAAGTCCTTGCCTGTCCAGGCATCGAAGAACTCCTCGGCCACTCGTGCCGCGTCGGCCATGTGTGCTCCTTCCCGAGTAGGTCGACGCAAACGTATGAGCAGCCCGGCGGCCCGGCCATGGCGCAGACTCCACGACCCTTGTCCCGGACGCCCGGGACCGGTTCGCGACCTGGAACTGTCGGCGCGCCGTCGTACTGTCAGGCGAAAGTTCTTCTCGGCAGCGCGATGGGCGGATCGCCTCGGGTTCCATCGCGGCGTGAAGGTGAGGTACGCGATGCGGCTGCTGAACGAGCATCGGTACGACGACCCGGTCAGCCAGATCCTGAGGGTCGTCAGGATCCGCGG
>DASXRB010000353.1:0-3416 GCA_036506875.1 Kribbellaceae bacterium
CGGCGCCGTACCGAGGTTCATGCTGAAGGCCAGGTCGCTCCACAGCTCCTTCGGCGCGGTGAGGATCCGCAGGGCGCGGTTGTCCCGCTCGGCGCGCGCGGCGGCGAGCGTGAGCCCGCCGGCGTAGTCGAACTGGCCCGCTTTCAGGCCGTTGAGCCGGGTGCCGGCGTCGGCGACCGAGTACAGCTCGACCTCGTCCAGGTAGGGACCGCCGCCGGCCGCGCCCCAGTAGTCGGTGCGCGCGGACAGCAGGCTGCGGCTGCCGGCCGCCCAGCTCTTGAGCACGAACGGGCCCGAGCCGGGGGCGTGCGCGAAGTCCTCGGTGCCGTCGGGGAACACGAACATCGACTGCGCGAGCACCAGGTCGAAGTATCCGTCCGGCGCCCGCAGGTGCAGCGCCACCGTGCGCGGGTCGAGCGCCTTCGACGCCGCTTTGTCCAGGCCGCCGAGCAGGCCGCCCTGCGGCGTCGGGCTCGCGGCCAGCGTCCGGATGCTGAAGAGCACGTCGGCGGCAGTGAGCTTGCGTCCGTCGCTGAACGTCACGCCGTCCCACACTCGGACGGTCCATACGGTGGCGTCCGCGTTCGGCCGCACGGACTCGGCGAGCCGCCATACCGTCGTACTGCCGTCGATCTCACCGACGGTGTCCCAGATCAGCCGTGCGCGCACGTAGTCCACGGCGCTCATGGTCGCCTGCAGGACGTTGGTGGACTCACCGGCCGAGCCGGCGAATGCGGCCCGCAGCCGTCCGCCCCGGCGCGGCGAGACCGACGGCGCGGCGGTCGTCGCCGCCAGCGGTTCGCGCGCCTGGGAGTCGCCGCAGCCGCCAAGGGCGCCGCCGAGCGCCAAGGCACCGGCGCCGGCGCCGGCGGCGCGCAGCAGCGAACGTCGGGAAAGCTGGTGTGCGGTCAACGGTCTCCCCTTGAGAGCGAGTGGCGGAGGGAACCCTGGCGCGTCAAAGACACGCAGCGTCGAGCGCATGCTAGATGAAAACGACAACGATGTTCAACTAACCCGCCCAGTCGCTGCCGCTTGTTACTCGCGAGTTCTGGATTTTCAGTTTGCCTTGGGCAACCAATCCCACTCGACAGCCTGTAGCGACCCCGGCACTCTTTGTTAACGGGAACGGCGGGACAACGGTTGTTTGGCGGCTGCCGGCGGCTCGCAGACTCCGCGCGGAGGACCCCCGCGGCTAACGGGGGCGCGGGGGTCCTCCCATGTCGCCGTGATGCGGTCAGGTGCGTGGGGCGTACATGATGACCGCGACCCCGAGCAGGCAGATGAGCGCGCCGGCGACGTCGTACCGATCGGGGCGGAAGCCGTCGGCGACCACGCCCCACAGCAGCGAGCCGGCCACGAACACCCCGCCGTATGCCGCCAGGATGCGGCCGAAGTGCGGGTCCGGCTGGAACGTCGCGACGAAGCCGTAGGCGCCCAGGGCAATGATCCCGGCGGCGATCCACCACGGGCCCCGGTGCTCGCGCCAGCCCTGCCAGACCAGCCAGGCGCCGCCGATCTCGGCGACGGCGGCGAGCACGAACAACGCGACGGATCGGGTGACGGTCACCCGGCCGACGGTACCGCCGGGGATGCCCCGGCGCCCGCAACGGCTCCGGGTCCGGCCAGGCCGGCGAAGGGCAGCGGGCACTGCTGCTCCTCCGCGCACGTCATCAGGTCGTCGCAGCCGGCGGCCATCGCGGCTCGCAGCGTCCCGGCGATCACGGTCAGGTCGGCGATCCGGGCCTCGACGTCGGCGAGCTTGCGTTCGACACGCTCGTGCAGGCCGGGTACGACCCGGCCGTGCCGGTGCCGGCCGGCGTCCAGCAGCTCGGTCACCTCCTCGAGGCTGAACCCGAGCCGCTGCGCCGCCTTCACCACGCGGAGCACGGTCACCGTGTCCTCGGGGTAGACGCGGTGCCCGCCGAGGGTGCGTTCGGGTGCGGCCAGCACGCCGCGGCGTTCGTAGTACCGCAGCGTCTCGACCGTCACGCCCGCCGCCCGCGCGACCTGCCCGCTGCGCATCCCGGTCATCCCGCGAGCGCCTCTCGGGCACGCTCGGCCAGCGCGTCGAGCACCGCCACGTGTGCCGCGGGCACCGCCACGTCCATCACGACCGCCATCGCCTCGCCGCCGGCCGGTTCGAAGGTGAACGTGAAGAACGAGCAGCAGCCGGTCTCCCGCGCTGCCAGGTCGCGCGCGGTCGCCTCGGCCGCCTCGTCCAGCTGAAGCCGCAGCGTCGTCGGCGCGAGCCGTTCCACCGCGCGAACGGCCGTCGCGAACAGGTCGTCGAACTCCGCCACCCGCAACGGACGCTCCGCGGTCGGCAGCGTGCACGTGTCGGGAACCCAGTCGATCTGCGTCATGTTCCGACGGTAACCCCGGACCCAGGTACGGGATTCAAGCAACGAGTTCCTGGATCCGGGCCAGCGCCGGCGCCGTCCCAGGGTGCAGCCGCGTGGTGGTGATCGCGAACGCGGTCCCGGTGGCGGTGTCGGCCCAGGCCGCGCTGCCGCCGACACCCGGCATCCCGAACACCGTGCGGACCGGCTGCTGCTCCCCCGGCCGGCCGATACCGTACCCGAGCGCGAACAGGGTCGGCATGCCCATCACCACGTCCGTCCCGTTGTACGCGACCGCCGACAGCTCACGCAGCCGCTCGGGTCCGACCAGTCGGACGCCGCCGGTCTCGCCGAGCAGCGCGGCGTACATGCGCGCCACGGCGCGTGCGGACAGCACCCCGCCGGCCGGGTTGTCGGCGGCCAGCACGTCGGAGCGGTTGCACAGCTCGGCGGTCGGCGGGACCGGTGAGCCGAACATCGCGACCATGTCGGCGTACCCGGGCGCCTCCTCGAGCCGGGCCACCCGCGACTGCTCGGCCGCCGGCACGCCGAAGTACAGCTCGTCCGCGACGCCGAGCGGGGTCGCGACCTCGTCGCGCAGCACCTCGGAGATGCGCCGGCCGGCGGCTCGTCGTACCAGCTCGCCGGTCAGGTAGCCCCAGGTCTGCGCGTGGTAGCCGACCTGCGTGCCCGGTTCCCACGCCGGCACGGACTCGGCCAGCCGGGCGGCGATCGCGTCGGGGTCGCGCAGGTCGTCCGCGGTGACGCCGTCGGGCAGCGCGGGCAGGCCGACGGCGTGGGTCAGCAGGTGCCGCACCGTCGCGGCCTCCTTGCCCTTGGCCCCGAACTCCGGCCACACCTCCGCGATCCGGGTGTCGTAGCCGAGCACCCCGCGCTCGGCGAGGACGTGGACCACGGTCGCCGCCATGCCCTTGCCGGTGGACAGCGCGTGCACCGGTGTCGCCCCCGTGATCGCGCGGCCGGTCGCGTCGGTGCCGGCGGCCACGTCGACGACCTGGGTGCCGTCGCGGAACACCGCGACCTGCAGCCCGCGCTCCGCGCCGCTCCCGATCAGCT
>DASXRB010000354.1:0-4273 GCA_036506875.1 Kribbellaceae bacterium
ACCGGCGTCGGCAGCTCGGACAGCACCGGCCGCGCCGCGCGTATCTCCGCGACCGACCGGCCCCACCACCCCGGCGGCACCGCCTTGTCCGACCACCCGAGCCGCTCGGCCGCGAGCGCGTCGACCGCCGCGCGATCGATCCCGGCCGGCCCCGGCCCCGCCGGCGCACGCCGCTCCGGCCGGGTCGCGACGGGCCGGGTCGCGCCGGACCGGGTTGCGTCAGACTGGGCCGGATCCGTGCTGGGCACTGCGTCTCCTCGCGGTCGCCTGCCGGCAGGCGGTTGGTCGTCGTACGGGCGATTTGGTCCGGGCGGTCACGCACCGGTACTCTGGTCGCTGCCGAAGACCGCTGGTCGTCGCTCCGTGAGGAGCGGCTGAAGGTCCCGCATCATGCGGGCGGCCCGCGCAGGTGACCTGGAAGTGATCTTTTCACGCCCTTGCGCCTGCGCAGGGGCGTTCTGCATGTCTGTGCCGCTCGAGCACAGCGGAACCTTCCGACGCGTCCGAGGCGACGAGACCTGATCAGAACCGATTCAGGGCGGAAGGAGACCCATGGCGAGGCCGGACAAGGCAGCCGCCGTCGCCGAGCTCACTGACGAGTTCAGGAGTTCGGCCGGTGCCGTGCTGACCGAGTACCGCGGACTCACCGTGGCGCAGCTGCGCGAACTGCGTACTGCGCTCGGTGTGGACGTGAACTACGCCGTGGTGAAGAACACGCTGACCAAGATCGCGGCCAAGGACGCCGGGGTGGACTCGTTCGACGAGCTGCTCCAGGGACCGTCGGCCATCGCCTTCATCAAGGGCGATCCGGTGGTCGCGGCCAAGGGCCTGCGTGACTTCGCCAAGGCGCACCCTCTTCTCGTCATCAAGGGCGGTGTGCTGGAGGGCAAGGCACTCAGCTCTGACGAGATCAAGAAGCTCGCTGACCTGGAGTCGCGTGAGGTCCTCCTCGCGAAGCTCGCAGGCGCGATGAAGGCGGCGCCGCAGCAGG
Source organism: Kribbellaceae bacterium (assembly GCA_036506875.1). Lineage (GTDB taxonomy): Bacteria > Actinomycetota > Actinomycetes > Propionibacteriales > Kribbellaceae > DASRHY01. Next base: position 992 of record DASXRB010000354.1, read on the forward strand.
CGGTGTCGCTGTTCGCCGCTCCGCTGTCGCAGGCCGCGCGCCTGTTCGCGGCGCTGCAGGACAAGCTGCCGGCCGTTCAGGACACCGTGTCCGACGTGCAGGACAGCGTGCCCGCGGACGTGCAGGACACCGTGCCTGCGGAGAGCACCGAGGCCAGTGCCGAGGAAGGGGCAGCGCCGGCCGACAGCTGACGCGCCTCACGCACCACCCCCAGTTCAGAGAAAACACTTAGGAAGGACGCCAAACCATGGCGAAGCTCAGCACCCAGGAGCTGCTGGACCAGTTCAAGGAGCTCACCCTCATCGAGCTCAGCGAGTTCGTGAAGGCCTTCGAGGAGGAGTTCGGCGTGACCGCCGCTGCTCCGGTGGTCGCGGCCGCCCCGGCCGCCGCCGGCGGCGGCGAGGCCGCTGTCGCCGAGGAGGAGAAGGACGAGTTCGACGTCATCCTCGAGGCGGCCGGCGAGAAGAAGATCCAGGTCATCAAGGCCGTCCGGGAGCTCACCAGCCTCGGTCTGAAGGAGGCCAAGGACCTGGTCGAGGGCGCGCCGAAGCCCGTCGTCGAGAAGGTCAACAAGGAGGGCGCGGACAAGGCCAAGGACGTCCTCGAGGCCGCCGGCGCCACCGTCACCCTCAAGTGATGCGTGCGGCGCAAGCCGCGTTATGACCGCAGAGGAAGCGGCCCGATAATCACTCATCCGGGCCGCTTTCTCGCGTTTCGTGACCAGATCGTGGCTTGAGATGGCCGCTTAACACTTAGGGTACTCACGCGTAACCTAGGGCGCTCGCGTCTCGTTGTTCCGATCAGCACGGTCGGTTCGGGGCTGCTTGTGCTGAGTCCAGTGAGGAGGACCGAGTGGGCGTCGAAGTTCGCGTCGAGAACCTGACCAAGTCGTTCGGCAGCCAGCTCATCTGGGGCGACGTCACCCTGACGCTGCCCGCGGGTGAGATCTGCGTGATGCTCGGTCCTTCCGGAACTGGCAAGTCCGTATTCCTCAAGACGCTGATCGGCCTGATCAAGCCGGACAGGGGCCACATCCACATCGAGGGCGTCGACATCGCGACCTGCTCCGAGCGCGAGCTCTACGAGGTCCGCAAGCTGTTCGGCGTGCTGTTCCAGGACGGCGCGATGTTCGGCTCGATGAACCTGTACGACAACGTCGCCTTCCCGCTCCGCGAACACACCAAGAAGTCCGAGGCCGAGATCCGCTCCATCGTGATGGAGAAGATGGAGATGGTCGGCCTCGTCGGCGCCGAGCGGAAGCTCCCCGGCGAGATCTCCGGCGGTATGCGCAAGCGCGCCGGGCTGGCCCGCGCACTTGTTCTCGAGCCCGCGATCCTGCTGGTCGACGAGCCGGACTCCGGCCTCGACCCGGTCCGCACCGCGTTCCTGAACCAGCTGATCATCGACCTGAACGAGTCGACCGGCGCGACCTTCCTGATCGTCACCCACGACATCAACACCGCGCGCACCGTGCCGGACAACATCGGCCTGCTGTACCACCGGCACCTGGCGATGTTCGGCCCGCGCGAGATGCTGCTGTCCAGCGAGGAGCCGGTGGTCCGGCAGTTCCTGAACGCCCAGCGGGTCGGCCCGATCGGCATGTCCGAGGAGAAGGACGCCGACGAGCTCGCCGCCGAGGCCGGCCAGGAGCTGCCGCCGCTGCCGCCGATCCCGCTGCAGGCGATGCCGACCAGCGGCGTGCTGCGCCCGAGCCAGCGGCCGCCCGGCGAGTGGTGCCGGCTGAACGGCGTCACCCCGCCGCCCGGGTCGTTCGCGACCTCCGTCGTCACCCCGGCGGGGGTCTGACATGAGCGAGCGTAGCGAGCGAATCATTCAGCACAGTCCGATTCGTGCCTCATGCCCGCCCGCAGCGAAGCGAGGACGGGTATGAGCATTTCCGTCTCCGCGCCCCTCAAGCACGCGGGGTCGCTGTTCGCGTTCTCTCTCGACGTCGGCCGGGCCGCGTTCCGGCGGCCGTTCCAGCTGCGCGAGTTCCTGCAGCAGGGCTGGTTCGTCGCGAGCGTCACGATCATCCCGACGGCGCTCGTCGCGATCCCGTTCGGCGCGGTCATCGCCCTGCAGGTCGGCGGCCTGATCAAGCAGTTCGGCGCCCAGGCCTTCACCGGCTCCGCGGCCGTCCTGGCCGTCATCCGGGAGGCCTCGCCGATCGCCACCGCGCTGCTGATCGCCGGCGCCGGCGGCTCAGCGATCTGCGCCGACCTCGGCTCCCGCAAGATCCGCGAGGAGCTGGACGCGATGATGGTGCTCGGCATCGACCCGCTGCAGCGTCTCGTCGTGCCCCGGGTGCTCGCGACGATGGTCGTCTCGTTCTTCCTCAACGGCCTGGTCAGCGTGGTCGGCGTGATGGGCGGCTACGTGTTCAACGTCGTCCTGCAGGACGGCACGCCAGGCGCCTATCTGGCCAGCTTCACCGCGCTCGCCCAGCTGCCGGACCTGTGGCAGGGCGAGGCGAAAGCGCTCGTGTTCGGGATGATCGCCGCGCTGGTGGCGTCGTACAAGGGGGTCAACGCGGGCGGCGGCCCGAAGGGTGTCGGTGACGCGGTGAACCAGTCCGTCGTCATCACCTTCATGCTGCTGTTCGTCGCCAACTTCGTGATGACGGCGATCTACTTCCAGGTCGTCCCGCCGAAGGGGGCCTGACCGATGTCGTTCGTGGACACCCTCATCCGCAAGCCGGTCAGGTCACTCGACAAGCTCGGTGAGGAGCTGGCGTTCTACCTCAAGGCGCTGGCCTGGTCGGGCCGCTCGGTGCGCCGGTACCGCCGCGAGATCCTGCGGCTGCTGGCCGAGGTCACCCTAGGCACCGGCGCGCTCGCGGTGATCGGCGGCACCGTCGGCGTCATCACCTTCCTGGCCTTCTTCACCGGCACCGAGGTCGGCCTGCAGGGGTACGCCGCGCTCAACCAGATCGGCACCAGCGCGTTCGCCGGCTTCGTGTCGGCGTACATCAACACCCGGGAGATCTCGCCGCTGATCGCCGGGATCGCGCTGGCCGCGACCGTCGGCTGCGGCTTCACCGCCCAGCTAGGCGCGATGCGGATCAGCGAGGAGATCGACGCCCTCGAGGTGATGGCGATCCCGTCGCTGCCGTTCCTGGTCACCACCCGGATCATCGCGGGCCTGATCGCGATCATCCCCTTGTACGTCGTCGGGTTGCTGTCGTCGTACTTCGCGACCCGGTTCACGGTGACCGCCGCGTTCGGCCAGAGCACGGGTACGTACGACCACTACTTCCATCTGTTCCTGCCGCCGGGAGACGTG
>DASXRB010000355.1:0-4617 GCA_036506875.1 Kribbellaceae bacterium
ACCGCCCGGCGTCGACACGCCGCGTGCGGCGTGCCGACCCTGACTCCACCGGCCGTTCCGGTCCGCGTCGACGTGGCGGCCGCCGCGCCCGAGCTGGTGGCCGCGCTCGAGGCCGAACGCATCCCGCGCGGTACCGCGTTCACATGGCACCCCGAGGCCCCGGAGATCGCCGATACGCCCGATGCGATCGCGGCCCGGCGTCGGGTGCTGGCTGAGGAATCCGACCCGGCCGTGCGGGGCTGGGACCGCCGTACGGCCCGTCTGCGGGTGGTGGCGTGACGCTGACCACCACCGCTCCCCTGCTCCGTCCCGCTTTGCCCATGGCGCAGGCCCGGCGACATCCGCTGACCAGGCCGCCGCGCGACCCCCGGGTGCGCGGCGGTCACCCGCGCGACCGGCGGCCGCTGCCGCGTCGACCGCGCGACTTTGGCCCCGACGATGCCCGGCTGATCCGGTACGCCGCCGAGAAGGACCGGCGGCTGCTGCCGCGCCGCCAGGTCAACCACCCCGGCGGCGTCCACTCCCGGGCTCCTGAGGGCGCCTACAGCCGGCTGGTGTGCTGGAACAGCCGCGAGACGTTCCTGAACGTGGACCTGCCGATCCTGATCGGCCTGCACCGCGACGTGCTGCGCCGCCACGGCCTGGACCCCGACACGTTCCGGTACGGCATGCGGCTCTGGACCCTGTACGGCGACCAGCAGGGCACCGGCCGGCACGTCATCGTCCGGCCCTCCACGGTCGCGCGGCTGGCACAAATCGGCCTGAGCACCTTCCACCGGGTACGCCGCGTCGCAGAGGAGATCGGCGTCTACAGCATCATCCAGCCCGGCCGGATGCTGAGCGTTGACGAGGTCGTCCGCTGCCGCGACAACGGCAGCAAGCAGCGCGGCCTGAGCAACGAGGGCGGCTTCCATCTGCCGCGCAGCTGGGGCCGTCTTCTCGCACTACTTGTGGGGTCTGGCACCCCTACCAGAGGTACCCAGGATTCCTTTCCCATGCAGGTGAGTGGAACTGAGGGATTCATCGCTCGCGGCGCGAAGACCAGAAACGCCGCGGCTTCGCCGCGTCCATCACCGACGACAAGGGCTCGACGGCCCCGCCGGTGGGGTGGCCGAGGCGGCCGGGAGCTGGCCACCAAACTGCTTCAGCGCGTCGTCTGGCTGGCGAACTCGCCGTCAGGCAGGTTCGACCATGCGGGGAGGCCGGTTCCGACCGCAGCGGGCCACCTGGCGCCCCAGCTGGCGAAGTTCGAGCGGCACGGCTGGCTCGCCGGTGACGTCATGGCCGTGATGGACGCTAAGACGCGCCGGCTCGACTGGGACTCCCCCACCCGCTCGCAGATCCGCATCAGCGGCCCGGCCATGCTGCGCTGGTTCCTCGACGACGTCGACCCCGTCAACGACCACCCGCGCCTGCACGACCTCCTGGCGGCCGACCGCGGCCGCGCCGACCGCCAGGCCCGCGCCGCACAGCGCCGCGCCGCCGCCCAGCGGGTCGCAGGCCGCACGGTCGCCTACGACTTGCACCGCGCCGCCGCCCGGGCCGCGTGGCGGGCCGCCGAACGCCCCCGACCCCACCAAGATCGTCCGTAGGACTCCGCTGACCATGCCCCGATTTTCGTCACTCTGCGTGATTGTCGCGCGCGACATCGCTTCGCGCTGCGCCTACGCGTATAGGGCCACCCTTCACCTCAGGGGATGTCGCGCGCGACAACTACACAGCGTGCATGAAAGCGCACAAGCATGCTCGCAAATATGCGAACTAGCTAGCTCGCATGCTTGCAAGCAAGTCAGCATGCGAGGAGACTTACTCGCATGCTGACATCCGCGTTTATCAACCTGAAGGGCGGTGTCGGCAAGACCACACTCGTGTTGGGTCTCGCCGACGCCATCGCCCACCTGAGAGCCGAGGCCGGCCACGATCGCCGCCGCGTGCTGGTCGTCGACCTGGACCCGCAGAGCAACAGCACCCAGTGCCTGCTGCCCGACCTCGACGACGAGACCGAACTGACAACCAACGATGTCCTCGCCGCCGACCAGGTCGGCGGCGTCGTCGACGCGATCCAGTCGACCAACTGGGACGGCGTCGACCTGGTGCCGGCGTCCCTGGAGCTCGCCAACCGCGAAATGGAGGTCGGCCCGACCGCCGCGCTGCGCCTGCGCCGCGCGCTGCGTGGGATCGAGGACTACGCAGCGGGCTACGCGGCGGTGCTGATCGACTGCGGCCCGTCAGCCGGCCTGCTGGTGACAAACGCGCTCGCCGCCGCAGACAACGCCGTCGTCGTCACCCAGCCCGGCCGCGCCGCCGTGCGCGGCGTGGCCAAGTCGCTGGAGAACCTGGACAAGGCCAGCGAGTTGCAGCCGGACCTGCGGCTGGCTGGCATCGTGGTCAACCAGCTGGACAAGCGCGTCGCCGAGCACAGCTACCGGCTCGATGAACTGCGCAAGACCTACGGCGACAGCGTCTGGGACCCGGTGCTGCTTGAGCGCGCCGTCGTCACCACGGCGTACGGCGCCGGAGTGCCTGTCCGATCGATCCACGAGACCGCCGCCCGCTCAGTCGCCGATGACTACCAGGCCATAGCCGTCCAGCTGCTGGCCAGCGAGAGACAGGAGGTCGCATGATGGCACGCCCCGAGCCCCAGCCGGCCGACCGGCCGCGCATCCAGAAGGTCACCGAGCAGCACCCCGTCGAGACCCGCGCCAACGGCGGCACTACGACGGCCGCCGCGCCACAGTCGCCGCGCCCGCCGGCGCAGCAACCCCAGCTGCGGCCACTGGGCACCCGAGTCACCGAGGAGATCCACGAACGCCTCCGCCTCGCCGCGTTCCAGCAGCGCGTTTCGGTCCAGCAGATCGTCATCGACGCGCTGGACGCCTACCTCCCACCTCTCCCGCCAGCATGAAAGAACGCTCACAAGAAAGCGTGAACACTTGCCAACTTGCAAGCATGCAAGCAAGCTAGGAAAAGCAAAGCGGGCCGCCGGGACTGGAGATCACGCGGCGGCCCTGGCCCACACCTGATCAACCCAGATGGGAGCCATACACAATCATGACGCACGCGATCGAGGATCGGGCGTTGACCGATCCGGCAGAAGTGCAGGAGGCCGCGCGCCAGGCGTACCGCGACGCGCTGGACGCCGGCGAGGACCTTTCCGCCGCCGAGCTGGCAGAACGGTTCAACAAGACCGACCGGTGGGCCCGCGCCCGGCGCGCTGAGGTCCACGCGGAACGCGAGGCGGAACGGCGGCCGGAACGCCTGGTTGGTGACCGGAACGGGGGCCGTTCCGGCGGAACGCAGGACCGGAACGACGTCGCAGAGCCAGTGGTCGGGCGGAACGGCCGGCGTGTGATCGACGCCGGGCCGGAACGGCCGGTCGTTCCGCCGGTGATCAACCTGGAAACCCGCCGTTCCGCCCCGGAAACCCACGAGACGTCCCCGGCGACCGGGGGAGAGGCCGAAAACGTGCCGCCCTTGGCCCAGAATCCGCCTTCAGAGCAGTCGGTGGCCCTCGCCGAACCGCAGGTGCCCGAAACCTCTCAAGGCCTCACACAGCCGCCGCCCGTCGACCGTTCCGCTGAGCGTTCTGCCGGACTGCTCACCGTTCCGGCGGAACGGGCCGCGGAACAGGCGTCGCGTCCCGTTCCGTCGACCGTTCCGCAGCCGGAACGCGGGTCGTTCCGCGCCCACGACCGGCACGACAGCATGACGGCACGACAGCATGACGGCGGAACGGCGGAACGGCATCCGGAACGGTCGGCCGTTCCGGTGGGCGATCCGGATGTCGGCGTTAGTGGGCAGCGGATCAGCTGGACGGCGTTCGTCACCGGCATCACCGTCAGCGTCGCGGCCAACGTGCTGCACGCGAACCTGCCCGACGCGCCTGGGAGCCCGGCCGCGGCCGCACAGGCGGTCGCCGAGCACGGCCAGGGCGCGATGCACGTCGCCGAGCTCGTCGGCGCGGCGTTCTGGCCGATCGCGCTGCTGCTGTCGGTGGAGGTGTTGACCAGGGTGAAGTGGCCGCGTGGCGTCTGGTGGGCCTTCGCCCGGTTCGGCGGCGTCGGCCTGGTCGGCGGCGTGGCCGCGATCGTGTCGTACCGGCACATGGCCGGACTGCTGGCCAGCTGGGGCGAGGACTGGCTGAACGCACACTTGGGACCGCTCGCGGTCGACGGGCTCATGCTCATCTCCGCGGCCGCGCTGCTGGCCATCAGCTGGCAGACCCGTACGGCAAGGGGAGCGGGCCGGTGACCACGTCTGCGAAGCACCTGATCGAAGCCGAAGTGGCGCGCGCATTCGTCATCCTCCACGGCTACATGACCACCTCGCCGCTGCTGGCCGGCACCGCGCCGACCCTGCTGATCCCGGCGCACAAGGTCGCTTCGCTTGTCAGCCGGCCTGGTGGCAGCAAGTGGACCGTGCGCCGGTTCCACGTCAACGCCGACCTCGAGCACCTGACCGACGCCGAGCTGCACGAGCTGGCCGACCAAGTGAGCCGCGAGTTCGCCACCCGGGCGATCGCCCAGGCCGCGACCGCCGCCAATGCGCCGAGGAGGACGCTCGTCGCCTGGGCTGCGGCCAGCGATGGTCCCACGGCGGCCATGACTGGTGCGGCGA
>DASXRB010000356.1:0-2057 GCA_036506875.1 Kribbellaceae bacterium
CGAGCAGGCCGGCTACCCGCGCACCGACGACGTGAACGGGTACCGCCAGGAGGGCTTCGCGCGCTTCGACCGCAACATCCACAACGGCCGCCGGCTGTCCGCCGCCCGCGCCTACCTGCACCCGGTGATGGACCGGCCGAATCTGACCGTGACCACGCGCGCCTTCGTCACCCGGGTGCTCTTCGAGGGCCGGCGCGCCGTCGGTGTCGAGTACACGAAGGGCCGCGGCGCGCCTCGGCAGGTCCGCGCCCGCGAGGTGATCCTCTCCGGCGGCGCGATCAACTCGCCGCAGCTGCTACAGCTGTCCGGCGTCGGCAACGCCAAGGAGCTCGAGGCGCTCGGCATCGACGTCGTCCACGACCTGCCCGGCGTCGGCGAGAACCTCCAGGACCACCTCGAGGTCTACATCCAGTACGCCTGCGAGCAGCCGGTCAGCATGCAGAAGTACCTCAAGCACCGCTACAAGCCGTGGATCGGAGCCAACTGGCTGTTCCGCCACAAGGGCCCGGGCGCGACGAACCACTTCGAGGCGGGCGGCTTCGCGCGCAGCAACGAGGACGTACGGTACCCGAACCTGATGTTCCACTTCCTGCCGATCGCGGTCCGGTACGACGGTTCCGCGCCCGCCGGCGGGGACGGCTACCAGGTGCACGTCGGGCCGATGTACTCCGACGCCGTCGGCTCGGTGAAGATCACCAGCCGCGACCCGAAGGTGCATCCCGCGCTGCGCTTCAACTACCTGTCCACCGAGCAGGACCGGCAGGAGTGGGTCGAGGCGATCCGGGTCGCGCGGTCGATCCTGACCCAGCCGGCGATGGACCCGTACAACGGCGGCGAGATCTCGCCGGGGCCCGAGGTCCAGACTGACGAGCAGATTCTGGCATGGGTCGCCAAGGACGGCGAGACCGCGCTGCACCCGTCCTGCACGGCGAAGATGGGCGTGGACGAGATGGCCGTCACCGACCCGCTCAGCCTGCGGGTGCACGGCGTCGACGGGTTGCGGGTGGTCGACGCATCGGTCATGCCGTACGTGACCAACGGGAACATCTACGCCCCCGTGATGATGGTCGCCGAGAAGGCCGCCGACCTGATCCTCGGCAACACGCCACTCGAGCCGTCCAAGGCCGACTTCTACCGGCATCAGCCGCACTGAAAGCACGCGATATCCAGCTGACAGCCCGGCCGAGCAAACAGGCCGGGCTGTCACCATGTCACCTGACACCGCGCGGTGACCTGCTACCGAACGATTTCCGGCCGATTGTGCAGAACTCCTTGACGAGCGCGGCGAAGCCCACCATCCTCAGTTGCGTATCACACACTCTGTTCCGCATTGCAGAACTCCTTCTGCCTTCGGAGGACACGTGACTGAGCTGTTCATCGCCGGACAGTGGCGTACCCCGCGCGCTGGCGGATGCCGCGAGATCCGCTGCCCAGCGGACGGGACCCCGGTCGCCACAGTGGCCGAGGCCTCCGCGGCCGATGTCGACGACGCCGTGGCCGCCGCCCGCGAGGCCTTCGACCGCGGCCCGTGGCCGACGACGCCGGAGAAGGATCGCGGCGCGCTGTTGTTCCGGGTCGCCGACCGGATCCAGGCCGATCGCGCGGAGTTCGCCCGAGCCGAGTCGCTCGACACCGGCAAGCGGCTGGTCGAGAGCGAGTACGACGTCGACGACGTGATCGCCTGCCTGCGCTACTACGCGGGGATCGCCGGTACGGACGCCGGTCGGGTCGTCGACACCGGGCGCAGCGACGCAATCAGCCGGGTGGTCCGCGAACCCCTCGGGGTCTGTGCCCTGATCACGCCGTGGAACTACCCGCTGCTGCAGACGTCCTGGAAGGTCGCACCGGCCCTGGTCGCCGGCAATACCTTCGTCCTGAAGCCGAGCGAGCTCACCCCGTCGACAGCGCTGCTGCTGATGCGTGCGCTCGCCGAGGCAGGTCTGCCGGCCGGGGTCGCGAACCTCGTCCTCGGTTCGGGCCCGGAGGTCGGCGGACCGCTGACCGAGCACCCGGACGTGGACATGGTGTCGTTCACCGGCGGACTGCCGACCGGGCGC
>DASXRB010000357.1:0-15213 GCA_036506875.1 Kribbellaceae bacterium
GCCGGTTCGACGCACTCCTCAACAAACGCTACTCAGCCGGCCGATCCTCCATTGGCGGCCGACCTCGCAAGCGCAACAACGGCTCCGACTCCGACGTCTCCGGAGATCACCACTGTGCTTGCCATGGCCACGGCGTTCCAGGCCGCCGACCGGCGAGTGGGCGGCGGGGCCCTGTACGGGCAGGTCGTCGGCTATCTCAACGCTGCGTTGGGACCGCGACTGCTCGGATCAACGGACGCAGGCGGTGAGCTGTTCACCGCCGCCGCGGCGTTGACCGGTATCGCGGGCTGGATGGCACATGACAGTGGGCGTGATCCGTGGGCCAAGGGGCACTTCGCGAGCGCGTACCGACTCGCAGTCGCGGCCCGGCACAACGCTTTGACTGCGAACGCGTGTGCGTCGATGTCGCACCTTGCCACGCAGCTCGGGCAGCCCGACGATGCCGTGCGTATCGCCGCTGCCGGGTTGAGCAGGGCCGGGGACGCCGATGGCTGTGACCAGTTGCAGGCGCGGCTCCACGCGATGCGAGCCCGCGGCTCCGCGGCCGGCTGGATCGCCTTGCCGATGCGCTGGCGCTCTACCGTGACGTGCCCGAGGTGACGGAGTTCTACGCCGAACTGTACGCACACCAGCAGACGCCGACAGAGCCGGCTGCGTCACCATAGCCGGTGTGACCGACATGACGTCCCCGGAACGCTGGGCGTACCTCGCCGAAGGCAACGCGAAACAGGCCCGCAAACGGGTGGCGGCGAAGGTGCTGCTGCGCGACCAGTCGGACCGCCTGCTGCTGGTGAACCCGAACTACAAGAGCTGGTGGGATCTGCCGGGCGGCATGGCCGAGGCTAACGAGGCCCCGCGGGCAGCGGCCGAACGTGAGGTCAGGGAAGAGCTGGGCCTGCACCTCGTCACAGGCGCGCTGTTGTGTGTGGACTGGGTGGCCGCTCGCGGTCCCTGGGACGATCATCTGGTGTTCGTGTTCGACGGTGGCGTCCTGACTGAGTCCCAGGTCGATGGTCTCGCGCTGGCCGACGATGAGCTGACGGGTTTCGAGTTCGTGCGCGCCGATGTGGCCCAGCAGCGGTTGCGTCCAGACGTCGCCGAGCGGACCGACCGCGCCCTCGCAGCAGTTGCGGCAGGCAGGACCAGCTACCAGCAGTACGACGATCCCTCGCACACGTGACCCGTAGGCAAACACGTCACCTGCACCCGACGCAGCGACTCAGGTCTCGAAGTAGACCTTGAAGGCGCGGTGCTTGAACGGGACGTGCCACTGCTCCGCGATCCGGGGCCGGCGGGCGTGCGGGAGGTGCTGGTGCAGCGCCGCGAGCGCGGCACGACGGGCGACGGTCCAGCCGCCGGGCAGGCGCGTCTCGATCCACGCGTAGGTGCCGTGGCGGTCGCGCCGTACCGTGATGTTGACCCGAGGCATCGCATCCCCTGCGTCAGCGTCGAAATCCCCGTTCTATCGTTTCAACGCTGTCAGCGATCGTCTCGTTACGGAAGGGAACGGGCCGGTCTGTAAGCCGGATCCTGTGGTCGCCTCATGCCGCGACCGGCGGCCATCCATCTAGGGCGGCTGTTGCCAGCCGTCTCCAGCGGCCTACCCGCGAGCTCGGGCGGGCAGCCCTCGAACGCTCGCGCAGGTCGCGGTCTCCCGCGACCCTCTTGGCCTTGCTCCACGTGGGGTTTACCGAGCCTCCGCAGTCACCTGCGGAGCTGGTGGTCTCTTACACCACCGTTTCACCCTCACCCGCACTCCGGCCGTCGCCGACCGGAGCCGCTGGCGGTCTGTTCTCTGTGGCACTGTCCCGCGGGTCACCCCGGGTGGGTGTTACCCACCACGCTGCCCTGTGGAGTCCGGACTTTCCTCGGCGTGCGACGGTCCACCGCGGCACGCGCGGCAATTCCGTCGTACGACGCGGCCGCCCGACCGGCCCGTTCACCTCAAGGTTAACGGTGCCGGTGACCCATCCGTTCCGCCGGTGGCTCCGAAGTGCCTTCCGACTCAACGGTGACGGGGGATGTCAGAAGGAGGGGCACGTCATGAGTGAAGCCACGCGTCGTGGGTTTCTCGTCATCGCGGGCGCGGGCGCCGCGGCGACGATCGGAGCGGTCGCGACCGGGACCGTGGGGGCAGGCCGGGCCAGGCCGGCTCCGCCCGCGGAGCTGTCGGCGGACGACCTCGCGGGCGCGGAGTCGTTCGTCGTCTACGTCAAGGACGTCCGGCGCGGCCGGATGGCGATCATGGTCGGCGAGCGGGAGGTCCTCGTGGAGGACCGGGAGCTCGCCGCCCGGCTGGCCGGCGTGCAGGCCTGAGGGAGGTCAGCCATGTCTTCGCATCGCGAGGCTCCCGAGATCTCCAAGGACCCGGTGGCCGACAACACCGACGTCTACGCGTTCGTGTCCCCCGACCGGCCGGACACGGTGACGCTGATCGCCAACTTCATCCCGTTGCAGAAGCCCGACGGCGGTCCGAACTTCTACGAGTTCGGCGACGACGTGCTGTACCAGATCCTGGTCTCGAACCGCGGTGACGCCCGGGCGGACGTCGCGTACCAGTTCCGGTTCCGGACCATGATCCGCGACAAGCAGGCGTTCCTGTACAACACCGGTCCGATCACATCGGTCACCGACACGACCTGGAACCGGCCGCAGTACTACTCGGTGACCAAGGTCGTGCGCGACCAGGACCCGGTGCTCCTGGCCGACGGGCTGACGCTGCCGCCGGTCAACATCGGGCCACGGAGCACGCCGGACTACGCGCACTTCACCGCGCAGGCCGTGCACGGTATCGGGGGTGGGCGGAAGGTGTTCGCCGGCCAGCGCGCGGAGGGCTTCTTCGTCGACCTCGGCAGCATCTTCGACCTGGGCACGCTGCGCCCCTTCCAGAACCTGCACCTGATCCCGTCCGCCGCGGCGGTCGGCGTGAACGGCACGCAGGGGCTGAACGTACACACCATCGCCCTGCAGGTGCCGATCCGCGAGCTGACCCGCAACGGCACGACGCCGACCGACCCCCTCGACCCGAGGGCCGTGATCGGGGTCTGGGCCACCGCGAGCCGGCGGCGGGTCCGGGTCCTCGAGGACGGCGGCGAGCTCGACGAGTACGGCGGCTTCCGGCAGGTGTCGCGCCTGGGGAACCCGTTGTTCAACGAGGTGATCGTGCCGATGGCGGCCAAGGACCGCTGGAACGCGCTCCGGCCCGACCAGGACTCCCAGTTCGCCCAGTACGTCGCGAAACCGGAGCTGGCCCGGCTGCTGCCGGTGCTCTACCCGGGCGTGTTCCCGCACCTCGCGTCGTACACGAAGCCGCGCGCCGACCTGACCGCGATCCTGCTCACCGGGATCCCGAAGGGCGTCGTACCGGGGTTCCAGAACTTCACCGGGCCGGTGCTGTCGGACATGCTGCGGCTCAACCTCGCCGTACCGCCGGCATCGTCGCCGAACCCGCTCGGCCTCGTCGCGGGCGACGCCGCCGGGTTCCCGAACGGGCGCCGGGTCTTCGACGACGTGGTCACGGTCGAGCTGCGGGCGGTGGCCGGCCTGACCATCCCGCTGGTGGACCCGTCGTACACGCCGGACGGCGCCGCCTCGGCGGTCAGGGACGGTACGACGAACACCAACGCGCCGTACCTGGACCACTTCCCGTACCTCGGCACACCCGCCGGTGGGTACCAGACCACGCCGGGCATCCCGGCCACCTGATGAGCACCGCGGAGAACCCGCACGCCGGGCAGGGCTCGTCGGTCCTGCTCGACATCGGCGACGACGTCGGCGCCCTGGTCGTCACGCTGCCGGCCGAGTTGGAGGGTGCGGAGATCGAGCTGGTCCCGGCACGGGGCGGCTACCAGCCCATTCACCATCACTGGCCGCACGTGGCCGTCGTACCGCGAAGGGCGCCGGACGGTGCGGTGGTCCACTCGGCCGTCTTCTACGAGGTGCCGTGCGGCGACCACGGCCTCCGGCTCCGGCCGGACGGCCCGATCCGGCTCACCGCGCGAGTCGCTGGAGGCGAGGTGACGCACTGCGCGTGGCCGCGCTGAGCGGTCGCGCGAGCCGGACCTGAGGAGGTGGTACGCGAACCGCACATCGCCAGCGGTGTGACACATCGCCAGCGATGTGCGGTTCGCGTCTACCCTTCGACGAGCTCGAAGGCGATCGTCCGCTTGGCGATGTCGGCCACGGCGAGCCTGACCCGCACCCGCTGACCGAGCGGCAGCGGGTGCGACGCGGAGACCCGGCCCTCGACCGCGACCGACGAGATCACGACGATGCCGCGCGTCGGGTCCTTGTCGTCGAGGTCGGTGATGACACCGTCGAACTCGTGGCCGACCTTGTCGTGGACCAGCCCGGCCTCGACCATGTCGACGATCGCGCGGTCGTACGCGTGCGCCTTGCGGTCGTTCTCCTCCATGATCCTGGGGATCGTGTCCATCGACTCGCGGACCCAGTCCGGCACCGGCTGTCCGGCGCACAGCGCGACGCAGATCTCACCGGCCCAGCGGTCCACCAGCCGGCGCAGCGGCGCGGTCACGTGCGCGTACTCGGACTTCATCGCGGCGTGCACCGGGTTCGGCGGCACCGAGCCGGAGAACGACGTGTAGCCGGCACCGCGGAACAGCACCGTGCAGGCCGCCAGCATCGCCGAGTGCGCGGGCAGCTTCGGGTCGAGCGTGTGGATGAACTGCGCGTAGGTCATGCCGGCGGGCCACGGGATGCCGAGCGCCTTCGCGGTGTTCTCCAGCCGGCGTTGGAACCCGTCCGAGGACTCCGGCAGGGTGCGCAGGATGCCGATCTCGCCGTACATCATCAGGTGCGCGGCGGCCATCCCGGTCAGCAGCGAGATGTGCGCGTTCCAGTTCTCCACCGGCAGCGGCGCACGGAACTCCAGCGTCCAGCTTCCGTTGCCGGTGACCACCTCCTGCTCCGGAATCGGCAGGTTGACGCCACCGCGCTCGCGCTCCCGGGCCTCGCGCAGCTTGCCGACCTCGCGGAGCAGCCTCAGCGACTCCGAGGCGGTGCCGGCGTCCAGGTCCTTCTGCACGCCGGCGTAGTCGAGCTTGGCGCGCGACCGCACGAGTGCTCGTCGTACATCGACCTCGGTGCCCTCGCCGGACGCGTCGACCGTGATCGTCCACAGCAGCGCGGGACGGACCTGGTCCGGCAACAGCGACGCGGCACCCTCGGACAGCTCGGCGGGGTGCAGCGGCGTGCGCTTGTCCGGCGCGTACAGCGTCTCGCCGCGCCGGCGCGCCTCGGCGTCGACCGGGTCACCCGGCCGCACGAAGGCCGCGACATCGGCGATCGCGTAATGCACCGTGTACCCGTCGCCGGCGCGCTCGATGTGCAGTGCCTGGTCCAGGTCCATCGACCCCAGCGGGTCGATCGTGACGAAGTCGATGTCGGTGCGGTCCAGCTCAGGAACCCGAGGGTTGCGCGCAGCAACCACAGCTGCCTCGACCACCTCGGCGGGAAACGCCTCTGGCACGTCGAGCTCGTCGCGGATCGCCTGCAGCGAGGCGCGGAACTCCTCCGGCACCTCCTCGGCGAAATGCACCTTCTGCAACGGCACCGCGTTCTCCGTCCGCTCGGCAGGCTCTGACCAAGGTCAGAGTAGCGAGGGCTGCAGGTTGAACCCGCGCATCGAGGCCAGCCCGTCGGCGTACCACTGCACCTCGGTCACCGACCCCGGCCGCAGCTCCATCCGGAACACCGCCGACATCGGCGCCTGCAGAGCGCCTCGCACGGTCAGTTTGATCGGGGTGACGTGGGTGACCACGACGACGGTCTTCCCCGCGTACGACGTGAGCACCGCGTCCCGGGCCGCGCGCACCCGGCGCGCACACGCCTCGAACGACTCGCCGCCGGGCGGCGCCACCGCGGTCGAATCCAGCCAGGCGTTCAGCTGGTCCGGCCACTTGCGCTGCACCTCGGCGAACGTGTGCCCGTCCCAGTCCCCGAACGAGCACTCCTGCCAGCCCTCGGCCACCACCGCGTCCAGCCCCAGCTCGCCGCCGATGACGGCGGCGGTTCCCCTGGTACGACGCATCGGCGAGGTCAGCAGCGCGTCGACGCCCCCGATAGTGCGCAGGTACGACGCGACCGCCAGCGCCTGCGCCCGGCCGGTCTCGTTGAGGTCCGGGTCGTCGCCGCCGGCGCCGGAGAACCGCTTGTCCAGGGTGTGCGGGGTCTCGCCGTGCCGGACCAGCAGCAGCCGGGTCGGCGGCTCGGTGTCCTGAGTGCCCCAGCCCTGCACCGCCTTCTGCAGGTCCGACGGTTCCCTCGGCCCGGCCGGCACCTCGGGCGCCGGGACCCGTGGGATCGGCTTGCCGTCCAGCGCCAGGTTCGCGAGCGCGTCCGCGGCGGCGTTGTTCTCCCGCGGCACCCAGGTCCACTCGGTTCCCAGCGGTGCCAGCGACTGCGCGCGGATCGCGAGCGGGCGCATGCTCGGGTGCTTGACCTTCCAGTTGCCGGCCATCTGCTCGATGACCAGCTTGGAGTCCATCCGGACCTCGATGGTGGCGTCCGGCGCGACCTCGGCGGCCAGCTCCAGGCCGGCGATCAGACCGTTGTACTCGGCAACGTTGTTGGTCGCGACGCCGAGCGTCTCGCCGACCTGGGCGAGCACCTCGCCGGTCGCGCCGTCGCGCACCAGCGCGCCGTACGCCGCCGGCCCGGGGTTGCCGCGCGAGCCGCCGTCGGCCTCGACGATGACGTGAGCCGGTCCGGTCATCCTGTTCACAGGGCGCTGTTGTCGGTGCGAACCAGGATCCGGCCGCACTCCTCGCAGCGCAGCACCGTGTTCGGGTCCGTGGCCGCGATCCGGGACAGGTCGGCGGGGTTGAGCTCCATCCGGCAGCCCATGCAGCGCTTGCCGACCAGCTCGCCGGCGCCGATGCCGCCCATCCGCTCCCGCAGCTTGGCGTACGTCGCGACCAGGTCGGCGGGCAGCTCGGCGGCGACCGCCGCACGACGCTCGATCAGGCCGGCCTGCTGCTCGTCGAGGTCCTTGACGGCGGTGTCCCGGCTGGACTCCAGCTCGGCCTGCCGGCCGGCGAACTCCTCCGCCTTCGCGCGCAGCCCGGCCTGCCGCGCCTCGGCGGTCTCCAGCCGCTCCATCACCTCCAGCTCGGCGTCCTCCAGGGCCGCGATCCGGCGGTCCAGTGAGGCGATCTCGTGCTGCAGGCTCTCCAGCTCCTTGGGCGAGCCGACCCGGCCGCTGTCCAGCCGCTCCTGGTCGCGGGTACGCCGCGTCTTGACCTGCTCCACGTCGGAGTCGGCCTTCTTCTGGTCGCGCTGCAGGTCGCTGACCTCGGTGTCGGCGGTGACCAGGTCGCGGTCGGTCGCCGCCTTCTGTTTGGCGAGCTCCTGCAGGGCCGCCAGCTCCGGCAGTGCGCCACGCTTGTGGCCGACCTGGTCGAGCTGCAGGTCGAGCGCCTGCAGGTCCAGCAACCGGCGTTGCACGGCTGGCGGCGTTCCTGGCGACTGGGCGTTCAGGGTGGCTCTCCTTCAGTTGTCGTACAGCGTCCTACGCCCGGAAGGACCAGGCGTCGGTGCAGATCGTGGAAACCCGAGTCTCCACGGTACTGCCCCGCTCTGCCAAGGCCGCCACCAGCAGCCGCTCGGCGTCCGCGAGCCACGGCCACTCGCTGGCCCAGTGCGCGACGTCGACCAGCGCCGGCTCGTCGTACGCCCTGGCCTCGGTCGCCGGGTGGTGCCGCAGGTCCGCGGTCACGTAGGCGTCGACCCCCGCCGCGCTCACCCGCTCGAACTCGCTGTCCCCCGCGCCGCCGACCACGGCGACCGTCTCGATCCGCCGCTCCGGGTCACCCGACACCCGCACACCGTGTTCCGTCTTCGGCAGCGCGGCCGCGACCCGGTCCGCGAACTCCCGCAGCGTGACCCCCGCCTCCAGCACACCGACCCGGCCGCCGCCGGTGTCGCCCGGTCGCGCGGCGAGCTCGTACACGTCGTAGGCGGGCTCCTCGTAGGAGTGCGCCGCCCGCAGCGCCTCGATCACGGCCCGGCGGCTACGGCGTGGCATGACCATCTCGACCCGGGCCTCGGTCACCCGCTCGACGGCGCCGGCCTGGCCGATCGTGGGGTTGGCACCGGCCAGCGCCCGGAAGGTGCCCTCGCCGGTGGTGGACCAGGCGCAGCGCTCGTAGTCCCCGATCCGCCCGGCGCCGGCCGCGGCCAGCGCGTCGATCAGGGCCTCGGCCTCGTCGACCGGGACGAACACGGCGAGCTTGTCCATGGGGTCGGCCGGCAGCGCCTTCAGCGGGCGGGTGTCCCGCAACCCGAGGGCGGCGGCCAGGGCGTCGCTCACGCCGGGGTTCGCGTTGTCGGCGTTGGTGTGGCACACGTGCAGCGCGGTCGCCGAGCGGATCAGGTCGTGCACGACCCGCCCCTTCGGCGTCGACGCCGCCACGCTGTTCACCCCGCGCAGCAGCAACGGGTGGTGCGCCACGATCAGGTCCGCGTCCCACGCGATCGCCTCGTCGACGACCACCCGCATCGGGTCCACCGCGAACAACACCCGCCGCACCGGCTGCTCCGGATCCCCCGTCACCAACCCGACGGCATCCCAGCTCTCCGCCAGAGCAGGCGGATACAACCGCTCCAGCACAGCGACGACATCAGCAAGCGTCGGCGTACTCACCCGCCCCATCCTGCCCTGCCCCAGCCGCAGTCCCGTACCTCCCCCACCCGACGTGAGGGGACGCTGGCGGACACGTACCTAGTCGCGGGTGTGGGTGCGGTAGAGGTCCAGCTCCCCGTCCAGCTCCAGCTCGACGACCGTGCAGTCGCGGTCGAGGGCGGTGTCCCCGCCAGTGTCACGGTCGACGTACAGGTACTCCCAGCCGGGCACCTCGTGCAGGCCGCCGACGCGTTCGTGGCGGAGCTCGACGCCGCTGCCGAGGATCGTTGCCTTCAGCACCTTGTTCTTCAGGCCGCGGACGACCAGGAACTCGTTCGGCCGGTCGAAGCAGAACAGGTACAGGCGCCGCCGGTCCAGCGACACCGTCGACGCGCCGTAGAAGTGTCCCGACGGCAACCCCCGCTCGGTGTCGTAGACCGCCGCGGCGTGCCGCCGGATCCAGTCCCCCAGCTCCCGCAGCCGCTCGGCCTGCGGCTCCGGGATCGTCCCGTCCTCCCGCGGGCCGACGTCCAGGAGCAGGTTCCCGCCGCCGCCGATCGTCTCGGCGAAGATCCGCACCAGCTGCCGCACCGACTTGTAGTGCTCGTCCGCCGGCTGGTACCCCCACGAGTCGTTGATCGTGAGGCACAGCTCCCACGGCCCGGCCGGCGGCTCGATCGGCACTCCCTGCTCCGGCGTCGCGTAGTCGCCGGACCCGAGCATCCGCCCGTTCACCACCGCCCGCGGCGCGAGCCGCTCGATCAGCGCCCGGATCTCCGCGACCCCCCACTGCTCCGGGTCCCGCTCCCACTCCCCGTCGAACCACACCAGGTCCGGCCCGAACCGCTCGAGGATCTCGGTCAGCTGCGCCCGGTGGAACGCGATGAACCGCGTCCACGCGGCAGGGTCCTCCTCCCCCGCCGCCGGCACCGCGAACGGGTTGCCCCGCTCGTCGTCCGGCATCGACGCCGGCCGCACCGACGCGTAGTCCGGATGCGTCCAGTCCAGGTGGCTGAAGTAGATCCCGGCCTTCAACCCGCGCTCCCGCATCGCGTCGACGTACTCGCGCACGATGTCGCGCCGCGCCGGCGTCGCCTTCACCACCGACAGCTCACCGGCCGCCGTGTCGTAGAGAGCGACCCCGTCGTGGTGCTTCGCGGTCAGTACGGCGTACCGCGCGCCCGCCGCCTCGAACAGCTCCGCCCACGCGCGGGCGTCGTACGACGAGGCCGTGAACCCTTCGAGCTGCCTCAGGTAGTCGTCGTGGCTGACCTGCCCGCTGAAGAACGACCAGGACTCCGCGATCCCGTTCACCGCGTAGATGCCGTAGTGGACGAAGATGCCGAGCTTCGCGCGCTCGAACCAGGGCTGCATGGTCACGGACGGACCTCCTGTACGTCGGTGATGCCGCGGTCCGCGAGGTAGCCCGCGTCCGCGGCCCGGTCACTGGTCACGATCGCCGGGGTCTCGCCGGCGCCCACCCGGCTCATCCAGGCGTCGAACAACACACCGCCGCGGCCGCTGGCCTTGCGCGGCTCGGCGTCCACGTCCAGCACGAGCGCGGTGGTCCGCTTGGCGGGCTCGGCCGGCTCCGCTCGCAGCGCCGCGGCGACGTCGCGGACCCGCTCCCCGACCGGCTTCGCGGCTCCGTCGCTGTCGCACAGCCCGAGGCTGTACTCCAGCTCCGGGAAGTCCTTCATCGCGCGCGACACGTCATGACTGCACCACCAGGTGACGCCCCAGACGCCCTCGCACCGGGCGATGTTGCGGATCGTGCGCTCGGCGAACTCCGGCGCCTCCCCAGCGGTCACCGACCCGGCCGGCGCGCCGACCTCCTGCACCCAGATCGACCGCCCCGGGTCCGGCGCCCAGGCCCGTGCCAGCTCCACGACGTACTCCGCGAGATGCGTGGCCTGCGTGCTCAGTCCGCCGTAGGTGGCGCCGATCGCGCCGGAGAACACCCACGGGTGGATCACCGTCCGCGCGCCCATCGTGGTCAGCTGCCGCGGCGTGAACGGGTGCCCCTCGTCGTACCAGACCGCGTCGAAGGCGGAGTGGTTGTGCGGGTGGTCCGGGTCGGCCTGCGCGGCGGCGGCGAGCAGCCGATCGATCCAGGCGTCGACCTCGGCCTCGGTGACGGTGTCGCGGCCCAGCGGCGCGACCAGGTTGTTCGGCTCGTTGGCCAGGCCGACGCCGAGCTGGTTGCCGTGGGCACTCAACCGCGACGCCACCGCGGCGACCAGCTCGGCCTGCGCCTCGACCACGTCCGGGTCGGTGAACACGTTGCGGTGGTGGTGCGTCACCGTCCACGACGGGTAGAAATCGAAGCTGCTCAGGTGCCCCTGCAGCACGTCGACGGTGACGTCGAGACCCGCGTCGGCGGCCGCGTCGTACATCCGCTCGAGGTCGTCCAGCGCCCGCTGCCGGATCACGCCGCGCTGCGGCTGGAACACCGGCCACAGGCAGAACACCCGCACGTGGTCCAGCCCGAGCCCGGCGAGCGCGGCGAAGTCCTCGCGCTGCTCGGCGGGGTCGAAGTCCAGCCAGTGGTGGAACCACCCGCGCCGTGGTGTGTAGTTGGCCCCGAACCTCATCCGTTCTCCCTCACGATCGCCTCCGCCACTGCCCGCAGTACGACGAGATTGCGCCCGCCGGTGAGCACCGCCGGCACCCCGTCCGGCACCAGTGCGCGGTCCTCGCCGATCCCCGTGCACAGTACGACGACCGGTCCACCGTGACCGCTGGTCAGCCTCCGCAGCCCGGCCGCCATCCACGGCGTCCGCACCGCGTCCTGGACCGCCACCACCAGCGGCCGTCCGGCGGCCACTTCGAGCGCCCGGTCGAGCGCCGCGGGGTCGTCGTCGCGGAGCACCACACCGCCGGCGGCCGGCGACGCGGCCGCGAAGATCTCCGGCAGCCCGTCGAAGTACGGGAACCACCCCGGGTGCACCGGCTGCGCCAGATCCACCACGTACGACGCGGGGCCGCACGCCGCCGGGCGCTGTCCGGCCACCACCCGGCGGGCCACCTCCCGTACGGCGGCGCCGGGCGCGTCGAGATATGGCTGGGTGCGCGGGACGTCGTCCGGCGCAGGGTGCGACTTTTCGCCGCTGGGTGACGAAAAGTTGTACGACGACAGCCGCGCACCGAGCCGTCGTACCCGTTCGGCGGCGTCGGCGAGGCGTTCGGCCGCCAGGGAACCGCTGCCGACGGCATCGACCAGGGCCGCTGTCAGGCCGGCGGGATCGGCGTCGGCGATCGCGACCATGGCGAGGTCGGCGCCCGCGGCAACGGACTCGGCGACGGCCTGCTCGATGGTCCGGGTGCCGGTGATGCCGCGCATCTCGAGGGCGTCGGTGGTGATGACACCGGTGAAGCCGAGCTCCTCGCGCAGCAGGCCCGTGAGGAGCCGGCGCGACAGGGTCGCCGGCACGGTGTCGTAGTCGGTGTAGACGATGTGTGCGCTCATCACCAGGTCCACCCCGGCCGCGACGGCGGCGGCGAACGGCGGGAGCTCGACGGCGGCGACCTCCTCGGCCCAGCGGTCGACGTACGGCAGCGCCAGGTGCGAGTCGACCGCGACGTCGCCATGGCCCGGGAAGTGCTTCGCGCACGCGGCGATCCCCGCGTCGTGCACACCCGCGATGAACGCTGCGCCGTGCCGGGATACCAGCGCCGGAGTCGTGCCGAACGACCGCGTCGAGATGATCGGGTTGGCCGGGTTGCTGTTCACGTCCACCGAGGGCGCGAGCATCACGTCGATACCGAGGCCCGCGAGGAGCCGGGCCGCGTCGCGGGCGCTGGCGCGGGTGAGGTCGGTGTCGTCCAGGTCGCCGAGGCAGCGCGGGGACGCCAGCGGCCACTCGTCGACCGAGGACAGGTGGCTGAACTCGCCGCCCTCGTGGTCGATCGCGATCAGTAGATCCGGCCGCTCGGCGCGCAGCGACGCGGTCAGCGCGGTGAGCCGGCCGGCGTCGCGGACGTTGCGGGTGAACAGGACGACCCCGCCGAGTCCCTGCGCCACCGCCCGGCGCAGCGCGTCCGGAGCCGTCGTACCGGCGAAGCCGACGATCAGCGCACCCGCCGCCGCGCGGCGCAGCTCGTCCGTCGTCATCGCGCTCCGGGCCGGATCGCCGCGTATCGAGTCACGCGGACCATGCTAGTGATCGGATGACACACGTTGTCAACGGGATCATTCCTCGTCAACAGACCCGCCGGATCAACGTCGTACCGCGTCCTTCATGTCCAGACATCCCACCTAGTCCGGGGATTTCCAGGTGGCCTGTCATCGTGCTGTACGCCGCTGCGGTACGCGCGGCCACGGCACGTCGCTGCTGCTCGTCGTAAGCCGTCGCGACATGGGAAGATAACGTTGTCTTCACTTGTCGTCAGCCCTCGGAGTCCCCCGTTGATACTTCGGACCACTCGATGATCGCGCAGACCGGACGCGCGGTCCTGGCGATCGACATCGGCGGCACCAAGCTGGCCGCCGCGATCGTCGCCGAGGACGGCAGCGTGCTGCGCACGGAGCGGACGCCGACGCCGAAGGAGGGCCCGGACGAGGTCTTCGCGGCCCTGCGGGCGCTGCTGGACCTGGTCCGTGGCGACACCGTCCTGCTCGCCGCCGGGATCGGCTGTGCCGGCCCGCTGGACACCGAGCGCGGCCTGGTCTCACCGGTGAACATCCAGGGCTGGCGCGACTTCCCGCTGGTCGACCGGGTCCGCGGGGCCGTCGGGGACGTGCCGGTGGCCCTCGGCGTGGACGCGCACTGCTTCGCGCTCGGCGAGTTCTGGACCGGCGCCGGGCGCAACGTCGACCACCTGCTCGGTATCGTCGTGTCGACCGGCGTCGGCGGCGGCATCGTGCTGGACGGCAAGCGGCTGCTCGGCCGGTCCGGCAACGCCGCCCACATCGGGCACGTCGTGGTCGACCAGAACGGCGAGCCCTGCGCGTGCGGGTCGTACGGCTGCGTGGAGACCTACGCCAGCGGTCCGCGGATGGTCGCCCGGGCCCGGGAGCGCGGCTGGCGCCGGGACGAGCCCGACGCCGACGCGGCCGTGCTGTCCGCCGACGCGGCGGCCGGCGACGAGGTGGCGCAGCGGGTCTTCGACGACGGCGCGCAGGCGCTGGCGGCCGGCATCGTGTCGACCGCGGTGACCGTCGACCTGGACTTCGTGGTCATCGGCGGCGGCGTCTCCAAGGCCGGGCCGGTGCTGTTCGAGCCGGTCCAGCGCTGGGTCAAGCGGCTCGCTCAACTGCCGTTCGTCGAGGAGCTCACGGTGCGCCCCGCGGTCCTCGACAACGCAGGCCTGGTCGGTGCGGCCAGGCTCGCCTGGGAGGCGCTGGGCTGAGCGGACCGTTCGGCGCGCGGTACCGCAACTTCATCGGCGTGGAAAGCGCTTCCCATGCAGTTTCGAGCATTTTGCAACTGGTCACCGATTGTGTGTAACGCCCAGGGGCGCTTACACGATGTGACGAGTGGATGGGGTGGGGGCGCAACATCCAGGGCAATCCGGGGGGAGTGCCTTACCGCAGGGGATTGCCGAGATGCGGGTGTGGTGGAGTTCCGCTTCACCACACCCGCAGCGGTCCATCATCGGAGCACGGCTCGACGCCGCCGACACGAGGACGGGCGATCGTGGACACGACCAGCCGCTCAGCTGCCACGATGTCAGCGACCGCCGTCATGCCCGGCCACTTCCACCGTCACAGCTACGACGACCGCGCCCTCACGCGGTCTGTTCGGGCGAGTGGTCCTCAGGAGGGAAGAGGATCGTCGTCGGAGTTCCGCGCCACGGATGGTGTCTCACAGGTGGGGGTTGGAGGGGCCTGACCACCCGTGAGGCCGCCATCCGCGGTGCGGAGCCGGAGTACACACACCTGCGGTCGCCCAGGTGCGTTGCTTCAGCCGTCCAGCGCGCGATCACCAGATGAAAGGGATGATGCGCTTCGTCCTCGCCTTGTAATCGACGTAGCGGTCGCCGATCTCGGTGGTCATCAGCTCTTCCTCGACGCGAATCCGCGTCGCCAGCGCCACGGCCGCCACGGCCAAGACCACCAGTAGCGCGACCCACGACTGCAGGGCCAGGCCGAACCCGGTCAGGGCGACGACCGCCCCCAGATAGCCGGGGTGCCTGATGTACCGGTAGGGGCCGTCCTCGATCACCTGGTGGTCGGGCAGCACCTCGGCGTACAGCGACAGGTAGCGGCCCAGTTGGGAGTACGACCAAGCCGTGAAGGCCGCGCCGACGACGAAGAGCGCCTCTCCCGGATAGAACAGCCAGTGCGGAAGTGCGCCGAAGCGGGCGTACCCAATGGCGATGCCCGCGATCATCCCCGGGAAGATCAGCGGCACCAGATCACGCCGCCTCCGCCCGCGCACCTCCCTGTTCCTGGCGAACCACCACAGGACCGGGGCGAGAGCGAGAGCCAGCACTCCCCAGAAGACGACGCCATCTGTGCGAGATGGGAACACCGGTCGCACACACCCATGATTCCACCACGTCGCGGGCGACTGGTCGGGTGGGCGCAGACGGGTTCGAACCGCCGACATCTTGCTTGTAAGGCAAGC
>DASXRB010000358.1:0-2140 GCA_036506875.1 Kribbellaceae bacterium
GGCGCCGTGCTGGTCGTTGTTGAAGTAGGCGTAGGCGTCGTCGAAGGCGCGCAGGCGGTCGGCCCAGCTCTCGAGTGCCGTGCGGCCGTACGACGGCCACGGGGTGGCGCCGCCCTCGTGCAGGCGGAGGTAGCCCCAGGACGTCGTCTGCCACAGGGGTGTGACCGGGCGGGAGCCGCGGTCGGCCCAGGCCAGGGCGGCGTGGCGGCGTTCCAGGACGCGGCGGATCTCGTCGGTCCACCACGAGTCGTGCCGGGGCTCGACCGCGACCCGGACGTCGCGCGGGAACTCGGCCAGGCAGGCGTCGAGGCGGCCGGCGTCGGCGCGCAGCGTCGGCGGCAGCTGCAGCAGGACCGGGCCGAGCTTGTCGCCGAGGCCGGTGGCCGCGCCGAGCAGCCGGGCGACCGGTTCGGCCGGGTCGGTGAGGCGCTTGATGTGGGTGAGGAACCGGCTCGCCTTGACCGCCACCACGAACCCGTGGGGGAGCGTGTCGCGCCAGCCCTCGAAGGTCTCCCGCCTCGGCAGGCGGTAGAACGCGTTGTTGACCTCGACCGTGCCGAACTCGGCGGCGTAGTGCTCGAGCCAGCGCCGCTGCGGCAGGTCACGCGGGTAGAAGTCGCCGCGCCAGTCGTCGTACACCCAGCCCGACGTCCCGACCATCACCGGCATACCTCCACCGTCCACCCTGCGGAGGAGCCGACGCCAACGCCGGCGCGGCGTCGTACTAGCTGTTGTTCGACAAGAAACGGACGCCGAGGCGGGGGACGACGCCGCGGCCCTTGCAGGTGGTGCAGCCGCGTGTCGCGTAGGTGTACATCACGCCGCGGTGGAAGCCGCGGCCGTTGCACTTGCGGCACTTGCGGTTCGGGTTGACCTTGATCGACACCACGTAGCTGATGACGGCGGCGGCGATGATGACGAACAGGATCATGCCGCCGGAGGCGTTCGCGACCATCTCGCCGGGCGAGGTGGGACCGGCGGTCGCGGACGGTGTGGGAGTGGGGTGTGCCGGGCTGGGCGTGCGCCCGACGGCCGCGGCGACGAGCACCGCGGGGACGAAGCTGATGATCACCGCGTCTCCTGAGGAGATGTTTCGGACATCCGTCAAGAGTGACGGCCAGATGGAAAGTTCGCCAGTTGATACCGCAAGTTTGTGGACGGATGCACGCCGAACCGGCGTGGCGAAGTAGGGTTCGGGACGTGGCGGACGCACCGATCGGGATCTTCGACTCCGGATTCGGCGGCCTCACCGTCGCCCGCGCCGTGCTGGACCAGCTGCCGCACGAGCCGATCCTCTACCTCGGCGACACCGCCCGGCAGCCGTACGGCCCGAAGCCGATCGCCGAGGTCCGCGAGTACGCCCTGGAGTGCCTCGACCACCTCGTCGCGTCCGGCGTCAAGGCTCTCGTCATCGCCTGCAACTCGGCCAGCGCCGCGATGCTGCGCGACGCCCGGGAGCGGTACGACGTGCCGGTGGTCGAGGTCATCCTGCCCGCCGCCCGCCGGGCCGTCGCCGCCACCCGGAACGGGAGGGTCGGTGTGATCTGCACGCGGGCGACCGCGACCTCGATGGCGTACGACGACGCGTTCGCCGCGGCGCCTCAGGTCGACCTCACCACGCAGCCGTGCCCGCGGTTCGTCGAGTTCGTCGAGGCGGGGGTGACGTCCGGGGCGGAGCTGCTGGAGGTGGCGCACGACTACCTCGACCCGCTGGTCGAGACCGGCGTCGACACCCTGATCCTCGGCTGCACCCACTACCCGCTGCTGACCGGCGTGATCTCCTACGTCATGGGCGACTCGGTCACCCTCGTCAGCAGCGCCGAGGAGTCCGCCAAGGACCTGTACGGCGTCCTCACCCGCCACGACCTCCTCCGCGACGACTCCCTCCCGCACCCGAGACACCGCTTCGTCACCACCGGTACCCCCGCCGAGTTCGCCGACATCGGCACCCGCTTCCTGGGCCCGGTCATCTCCGCCGTAGACCAGTTCGCCTGGATCCGCTGACCCTGTCCGATCGTCGGGCCCTTGTGACCCGGCGTGTCGTCACTCATCGGTCCCTTCCGGCCATCCGCCGCGCCGGCCGTGAACACGACCTCGGGGGGTGAGCCGCACGCCGGGTCGTTGAACACGACATTCCCTG
>DASXRB010000359.1:0-5969 GCA_036506875.1 Kribbellaceae bacterium
GCGGCATGTACCGCTCCGACCTGTACGGCGACGGCAGGTGGGTCAAGGCGCGGTACCAGCCGTACAACCAGTTCTACAGCGTGGCGATCAGCCCGCAGGACGCGACGCGGTACTCCGGCGGCGCGCAGGACAACGGCTCGCTGCGGTCCTGGGGAGACACGGACTTCAACGAGTACGTCGGTGGCGACGGCGAGGAGAACATCATCAACCCGGCGGACAAGCAGAACGTGTTCGCCTGCTACCAGTACGGCAACTGCTACCGCTCCACCGACGGCGGCGACCGGCTGACCTACTTCACCCCCGTCTCGGACCGCCGCAACTGGTTCACCCCGATCGAGCTGACGCCGGGCAACCCGTCGGTGATGTACAGCGGCGGCAACAAGCTGAACCGGTCGGCCGACGGCGGCGTCACCTGGACCGCGATCAGCCCGGACCTCACCGGTGGTCCCGGCCCGGAGGCGTATCCGTTCGGCACGCTCACCAGCATCGCCGCCGCGGCCGACGGCCACACCGTGTACGCCGGGACCGACGACGGCCGCGTCTGGGTCACCCGCGACACCGGCGCGACCTGGACCCTGATCCGCGACGGCGGCGTCTGGGTCACCCGCGTCGTCGTCTCGCCGTCCGACCCGGCTCGGATCTGGGTCACGCTGTCCGGGTACCGCTCCGGTGTCGGCCAGCCGTTCGTGCTCGCCTCCGGCGACTACGGCGCCACCTGGACCGACCTGAGCGGCAACCTCCCGCAGGCCCCGGTCAACGACGTCGTACCCGGGCCGTCCGGCGCGCTCTACGTCGCCACCGACCAGGGCGTCTTCGTCTCCACCATCCCCGGCGACTGGTCCCGCGTGGGCCGCGGCCTTCCGATGGTCCCGGTCGACGACCTCGAGTACGACGCCGGCACCGCCCGTCTGGTAGCCGCCACCTTCGGCCGCAGCCTCTACGTGACGACAGTGGGGTGACCCGTCCAAACCCGCTCATCGGGCCCTTGTGACCCGGCGTGTCGCCGTTGATCGGGCCCTTGTGAGCAGTTGTTGTGCCACCTCGGGAGCGCCCCGGCGCCCCGAGGTGGCACGATGCACGTCGTGAGTGAGCGCTTCGTGTTCAGCGGGGACGACATCTGGGCGGCGTACTCGGCCGCGGTGGACGCCATCCTCGACGGTCAACTGGTGGTGTTCCCGACCGACACCGTGTACGGGATCGCGGCCGACGCGTTCAAGCCGGACGCGGTGCAACGGCTGCTCGACGCCAAGGGCCGCGGCCGCGACATGCCGCCGCCGGTGCTGATCTCGGCCGTCGAGACCCTCGACGCGCTGGCGACGTCGGTCAGCGAGACCGGCCGCAAGCTGTGCGAGGCGTTCTGGCCCGGCGCGCTCACGGTGATCTGCCACGCGCAGACGTCGCTGATGTGGGACCTCGGCGAGACCAAGGGCACCGTCGCCCTGCGCGTCCCGGACCACGAGAACACCCGCGAGCTGCTCAGCCGCACCGGCCCGCTCGCCGTCTCGTCGGCGAACGTCAGCGGGCAGCCGGCGGCGACCGACGTGTACGACGCGGAGCGGCAGCTGGGTGAGTCGGTCCGGGTCTACCTCGACGGCGGCCCGGTCTCGGACGCCGCGGAGAACGCGCTGCCCTCCACGATCGTCGACCTCACCGGCGACGTGCCCCGCGTCGTACGCCTCGGAGCGATCTCGCTCGAGCAGCTGCGCGAGGTCGCGCCGGACGTGGTGGGGCCCGAGGATGCCAAGCCGGCTCAAGAGTCCGCGGCGGAGCCCGATGCGTGAGTATCTGCTGGTGATGTTCGTGGCGGGAGCCACGACGTTCCTGCTCACCGGGCCGGCCCGGCAGCTCGCCACCAAGGTGGGTGCGGTCGCGAAGGTGCGGACGCGTGACGTGCACGCGGTGCCGATCCCGTACTTCGGCGGGGTGGCGATCATGGCCGGCCTGACCGCGGCGTTCCTGGTCGCGAACCGGTTGCCGTTCCTCGGCAGCGACCGCCAGGTCGGCGTCGACTCGCGCGCCGTGTTGCTCGGCGGCCTGGTGATCTGCGCCGTCGGCGTGGTCGACGACGTGCTGGAGCTGGACGCGATCACCAAGTTGGCCGGCGAGGTGCTGGCGGTCGGCGTGATCGTTGCCCAGGGCATCCAGCTGTACTGGATCCCGCTGCCCGGCGGCATCCTGGCGCCGCCG
Source organism: Kribbellaceae bacterium (assembly GCA_036506875.1). Classification (GTDB taxonomy): domain Bacteria; phylum Actinomycetota; class Actinomycetes; order Propionibacteriales; family Kribbellaceae; genus DASRHY01. The sequence continues at coordinate 2,188 of DASXRB010000359.1, forward strand.
CCCGCGCAGCTCGCGGTGATCACCGCCGGCATCCTGCTGGTGTCGATGAACGCGGTGAACTTCGTCGACGGCCTGGACGGCCTGGCCGGGGGAGTGGTGGCGATCGGCGCCGGCGCGTTCTTCACCTACTCGTACCTGCTGAACGTCGAGGAGGGGCTGACCCGCGCGACGACCGCCTCGCTGATCACGGCGGCGCTGACCGGTGCGTGCCTGGGCTTCCTGCCACACAACTTCTTCCCGGCCCGGGTGTTCATGGGCGATTCCGGCTCGCTGCTGATCGGGCTGATGCTGGCCGCGTCGACGATCAGCCTGACCGGGCAGATGGACTCCAAGGCGATCCGGTACGAGCCGGGTGGCTCCAGCCTGCTGCCGACCCTGCTGCCGCTGGTGCTGCCGGTCGCCGTACTCGCCCTCCCGGCGCTCGACCTGACGCTGGCCTACATCCGTCGTACCAAGGCCGGCCGGTCGCCGCTGGCCGCCGACAAGCAGCACCTGCACCACCGGCTGCTGGAACGCGGCCATTCGCACCGCCGGGCGGTCCTGCTGATGTACCTGTGGACCGCGCTGATCGGCTTCGGCGTCGTCGTCCTCGGCCTGCTGCTGTCGTGGTGGACGGTGCTGATCGTGCTGGCCGTCACCGCGACCGCGATCTACCTCACCACCGGACACCCGCGGAGAGTCCCGGCAAAGGTCTGACCGGGCCTGGCCGGAAGGGACCGAGGAGTGGCGACACGCCGGGTCCCAAGGGCCCGATGAATGAAACTTGTGGGTAGGACCAGGCCGCACGCTGGTCTCGTTTTGCTGCGAACGCGTTGCTTGTGCTAGTTTTCACAAGCACTGGGCAGTACCCCGGTAACATCGCTTGAAAACCTGACCCCGCCCACCGCGACGACTGGCATACCAGCCAGGTCGCCAGCACGGACGGAACCACCAGATGGCTCCTCGAGACACCGCCGACAGCGTCCTTGCTGGCCGGGCGACGCGGAACCCCGCGTTGACCATGTTGCGGGGCGCTCTCGTCGCCGCCGCGGTCGCCGGCCTGAACGCCGCGCTGATCGCCGCGGTGGCGGCCGGCGCGGCCGGGGTGTGGGGCGCGCTGCTGGGACTGCTGATGGTGATCGTCTTCTCCGGGATCGGCCTGCTCGTGCTGCACGCGGCCCGCCGGACGAGCCCGACCACGCAGCTGGCCGTCGCGCTGGCGTCGTACACCGGGCGGATCGGGATCTTCGGCGGCCTGCTCGCGATCGCGCTGAGCTCGGAGTGGCTGGACGCGCACGTCGACCTGACCGCGCTCGGGATCACCGCGATGGTGGTCGCGATGGCGTGGACCGCCGGCGAGGTCTGGGCCTGGTCGCACGCGCGGATCCCGATCTACGACCTCGACGAGAACGCGGCCGGGCAGGTGGCGCGATGAGCGCCGATGTGACCCGGCGTGTCGCCGACTGCTACGGTTCGGGTGCCAATGAGCGAGACGCCAGCACGACAGCCCGCGCCGTCACCGAACGGTTCGATGGACGGCTGGCGGGTCCTGTCCTACCTGATCGGCGGGGTTGGGTTGTACGCCGGGATCGGGTGGCTTCTGGACCACTGGCTCGGCACCGCGTTCTTCCTGCCGGTGGGTCTGGTGCTCGGCGCCGGACTCTCCGTGCTGCTGCTGTACTTCCGCTACGGCCGATCCTGAGCCGCGGCGGGTTTGTGAGGACCGACCGCCATGTTCCGGATCGCACGGCGTGTGACCGGAAGCACGACGTGAGTACGACGCGAGAGGAGACCCGGTGATCGCCGGCGTTTCGACCGAGGGCTTCACCCCGCCCGGTCCTGAGGACTTCAACCTGCCGCCCGTGTGGGACAGCATTCCCTGGCTGACCAAGCCGGCGCTGGTCGCCGCGCTGTCCGTCGTGGTGATCGTCTGGTTCTTCTGGGCCGCATCGCGCAAGGCGGCCGTCGTTCCGAGCCGGCTGCAGTTCGCGGGCGAGCTCGGCTACAACTTCGTGCGGAACTCGATCGCGCGGGACACGATCGGCAGCGCCGAGCACATGAAGTACGTGCCCTACCTGGTCGCGCTGTTCTTCTTCATCCTGGTGAACAACGTGGCCGCGTCGGTGCCGTTGCTCCAGTTCCCGACGTTCAGCCACATTGGCTGGGCGTACGCCGCGGCCGCGCTGAGCTGGCTGATCTACAACGCGGTCGGTATCCGCAAGCACGGCTTCCTCGGCTACCTCAAGCACCAGACCATGCCGGCGGGTGTTCCGCTGTGGCTGATGCCGCTGATGATCCCGATCGAGTTCATCTCGAACATCCTGGTGCGGCCGGTCTCCCTGTCGCTGCGGTTGTTCGCGAACATGTTCGCCGGCCACATCCTGCTGCTGGTGTTCGTGCTCGGCGGGGAGTACATGGTGCTGCACTCCGGCAGCATCGCCCTCGGCGGCGTCGGCATCCTGACCTGGGTCATGGGCCTGGCCATCGCCGGACTGGAGCTGTTCGTGCAGGTCATCCAGGCCTACATCTTCACCGTTCTGACCGCGCAGTACATCGGCAGCGCCGTCGCCGAAGAGCACTGATCCCCCGACCCGCACCACCCCGATCAAAACGGAATATCCGTACCGAAAGGAAGCACTTCAATGACCGCTCTCGAGATGACCGGTGACATCGCCGTCCTGGGTTACGGCCTGGCTGCGATCGGCCCGGGTGTCGGTGTCGGCCTGATCTTCTCGGCCGTCATCAACGGCACCGCGCGCCAGCCGGAGGCGCAGAGCAAGCTGCAGGCGATCGCCTGGATCGGCTTCGGCGTCACCGAGGTGCTCGCGATCATCGGTATCGCGCTCGCCTTCGTGTTCCGCGGCTGACCTTCCCACACTGACAGGACGCAGACATGCTGACGACAGTCATCCGGCTGGCCGAGCCGATCGCCGAGGAGCCGAGTCCGCTCGCTCCGCACACGGCGGAGATCATCTTCGCGTTCGTCTTCCTGATCCTGCTGTACTTCGTCTTCGCCAGGGTCGTGGTGCCCAAGTTCGAGCAGGCGTACGCCGAGCGGACGAAGGCCATCGAGGGCGGCATGAACGAGGCCAAGCAGGCCCAGGCGGAGGCCAAGGCCGCGCTCGAGCAGTACAACGCGCAGCTGGCCGAGGCCCGGCAGGAGGCGGCGCGGATCCGCGAGGAGGCGCGCGAGCAGGGCGCCGCGATCATCGCGGAGATGCGCGAGCAGGCGAACACCGAGGCGCAGCGCATCGTGGCCCACGCGCACACCCAGATCGAGGCCGAGCGCACCCAGGCGGTCACTCAGCTGCGTACCGAGGTGGGCGCGCTGGCGACCGACCTGGCCGGCCGGATCGTCGGTGAGTCGCTCGAGGACGAGGCGCGCCGGCGTCGTACGGTCGAGCGCTTCCTCGCCGAGCTCGAGGGCGTCCAGCCCGTGGGGACGGACAGCTGATGCGAGGCGTGTCCACCGAGTCGTTCGCCCGGGCCCGCGAGGCCCTGGCGAGCACCACCGGCACGGTGTCGACCGAAGAGGGCGGCACCCTGGGCAGCGAGCTGTTCGCGGTGGCCCGGCTGCTCGACACCAACGGCTCGCTGCGGCGGGCCCTGACGGACCCGTCGCGCCCGGCGCAGGCGAAGTCCGGGATGGTCGAGCAGCTGCTCCGGGGCAAGGTCTCCGACCGGGCGCTGAGCGTGGTCTCGGCCGCCGCGGGCGGTCGCTGGAGCTCGGGTCGGGACCTGCCGGACGCGCTCGACGACCTGAGCGTCGAGGCCGACGTGGCGTACGCCGACGGCAACGGCAA
>DASXRB010000360.1:0-6239 GCA_036506875.1 Kribbellaceae bacterium
CTGGCCAACATGCGCGACCGCATCGAGGCGGTGGGCGGCACCCTGACGGTCGAGACCGGGCCCGGCCGCGGCACCGTCGTCGAGGCGCGGTTGCCGTGTCTTCACGTTCCGGATGGACGGAAGGGCTGACATGTATGCCCGGGTGGCTTGGACGCTGACGGCACTCACCGTCCTGGTCGCGGTCGGAGACGTCTCGATCACCGCGACGTACCGGCCGCTGCTGTCCGAGGAATCCGTCGCCGTGCACGGCTTCCCGTTCGTCACCGGCGCGGCCGTGGGGTCGGCGGCGATGGGCGCGCTGATCGTGTCGCGGTACGCTCGGCACCCGATCGGCTGGCTGCTCTGCCTGACCGGCTTCGGCGGCTCGATCTCGCTGCTGACCGAGGCCTACAGCTTCTGGGTGCTCGGGTACGACGGCCCGGGGCCGCGGAGCCTCGGGCATGTCGCCGGATGGATCTCCGTGCTGCTCGGCGGACAGCTCATCCTCGGCGTGCTGGCCATCATGTTCCTGGTGGCGCCGGACGGCCGTTTCCTGTCCCGTCGTTGGCGCTCCGCGGGCATCGCGACGCTGATCGGGCTCGGCTGTGTGACCGCGGGACTGCTCACCGTTTCGCCGACCGAGTTCGACATCGACAATTATGGGGTCGGCCCGGTCGGCAGCCTGCTGTTCGCTGCCGGCATGCTCCTCGTCACCGGTGGCCTGATCGCCTCCTCGGTGTCCATGATTCGCAGGCTGCGGCTCAGCCAGGGCGTGCAACGGCAGCAACTGCAGCTGATCGCCGCTGCGGCGATCTTCGCGGTCGTGGGTCTTGTCTGGGAGGGCGTCTACCAGCTGTTCAACGGCGGACAGCAGACCTGGGCCGCGAGCCTCCCGCTGTTCGTCGCGTACTTCTGCCTGCCGGTCCTGTTCGCCATCGCCGTACTGCGCTACCGGCTCTACGACATCGAGGTGATCATCAACCGCGCCGTCATCCTTGCCGTCGGCGCCGTATTCGCGGCGATCGGGTACACAGGCCTGGTCGTGGCGGTCGCCGCAGTCGTCAACACACAGACGAGCGGGTTCTGGCTGTCGCTGCTCGCCACCTCCCTGGTCGCCCTCGCCTTCCAGCCACTGCGACAGCGAGTCGTCCGGTTCGCGAACCGCCTCGCCTACGGCTCGCGAGCGCTTCCCTACGAGGCACTCGCGGACTTCAGCCGGCGCCTGACCGAGACACCGTCACCTCAGACACTGCTTCCGGCCGTCGCGGAAGCGGCCGGCCGTGCGGTGTCCGCGGCAAGCTCGACCGCCGTACTGCGCGTGCCTGGCGCGGGTGACATGCCGGAGTACTGGCCGGCCGGCACGCCGCGCCGGGAGCCGGAGTACGACGTGCCCGTACGGCACGGTGGCGACACCCTAGGCAGCATCGGAGTCAGCATGCCGAAGGGCCGTCGGCTCCGCGCGGTCGACGAGCGACTGCTGCACGACCTGGCCGACCAGACCGCGCAGGCGTTCCGCAACGCCGCGATCGAGGCCGAGTTGGCTGAGCACGTGGCGGCCCTCGACCGGACCACACAGGCATTGACCGAGTCGCGCCGAAGGATCGTCGCGGCCGACGACGCGGCCCGCCGCCAACTGGAGTCAGCGATCTCGCGGGAGGTGCTGCCACACCTCGAGACGATGCCGGCCCAGCTCGGCAGCCTGAGCGTCGCGGCATCGGGACCCGCCGCACTGGATGAGCTCGAACAGCTCGTGGCCCGGACGAACACGGCGCTGGAGTCGTTGCGCGAACTGACCCGTGGGGTGTTCCCGACCCAGCTGGCGCGGGCGGGTCTGGTGCCCGCCTTGCGGTCACACCTGGCGCGAAGCAGTCCGGGGACCGCCCTGCACGTCGCGCCGTCGGCCGACCGGCGGTTCCCTGCCAGGGTGGAGGCGGCGGTCTACTTCTGCTGCGTCGAGGCCCTGCGCGCCGGCTCCGGATCCGCCGGGGTCGACCTGCTGACGACGCCACAGCACCTGGTGGTGCGGATTCGGGGATTCGCCCGCGCCGAGGTCGACGTACAGGCGATCGTCGATCGTGTCGAGGCGCTCGGCGGGTCGCCGTCCTTCGATGACGGGGACGTGCTGTCGATCAGCATTCCGCTTGGCGTGGCCGGGCCGGCGACGGCGGGTCCGCGCGCCGGGTCGGCGGTCACGTCGTAGCCTCGGCCCACACCGCTGCCAGCCGGTCCGGGCCGAACGCGGCCTTCGCGACGTACGACGCGGCGCCGCAGCCGGAGATGTCGAAGTCGTCCTCGTCATAGGTCGAGAGAAGGACGACGACCGGCGCGTCAGGGTCGACCGTCATGCGCCGGGTGGCCTCGATGCCGTCGATGCCGGGCAGGTTGACGTCCATGAGCACCAGGTCGGGGCGCAGCCGGGCGACGGCAGCGAGCGACTCCTCGCCCGACCCGGCGAAATCCACGACGACGAAGCCGTCCGTCTCCTGCACGACAGCGGCGATCGCTCGGCGAAACGTCTCCTGGTCGTCGACGACCAGGACGCGCACATCTGGCACCCACGCACCTCCTGGGCGCCATCATGGCGCGGACGCGGCCGGCGACGACATGGTGCTAGCCGCCCGGAGGGGTGCGGTTGTTCCCACCGTCACGCCCGGCCTTCCGGTCAGCGGGCGGCGGGGCCGCCGGTGGCTTCGAGGAAGGCGAGCACCGCCATCACTCGACGATTGACATCGGACTCGTTGGTAAGACCCAGCTTCTGGAAGACCGAGCCGACGTGCTTCTCGACGGCGCGCTCACTCATGAACAGCGCCTTCGCCGTCGCCGAGTTGCTGCGCCCGGCCGCCATCGCCTCGAGCACCTCGCGCTCGCGGTCGGTGAGCCCGCGCAACGGTGACCGCGACTCCTGCGCCTTGCGCGCGAGCAGTCCCTCGACCACTCGCGGATCGAGGACCGAGCCGCCCCGCGCGACGTCGTGGAGCGCCCGGACCAGGTCGTCGCCTTGCGAGACGCGCTCCTTCAGCAGGTAGCCGAGTCCTGCGACGCCTTCGGACAGCAGGTCGAAGGCGTACTCCTCCTCGACGTACTGGGACAGGACGACGACCCCGGTGGCCGGATGACTGGCCCGGATCCGCTTGGCGGCGTCGATGCCTTCGGTCGTGAACGTCGGAGGCATCCGGATGTCGGTGAGTACGGCGTCCGGCCGGTGCTCGGCAACGGCCTCGAGCAACGAGCCCGGATCGGTGACCGTCGCGACCAGCTCGATGTCGTCGGTCTCGGACAGCAGCGCCGCGACGCCTTCGCGCACCAGAAGATTGTCCTCGGCGAAGACGACGCGCAGCACCACGGCACCACTGTAGGCCCGACGCCCATCCCCGCGTCGCGACGATGGTCGACGATGATGGACGGTTACCCAGCGCTATCGGTCGAGCGTGACGGCGGTCGCGGCCGGTGCGGAGCGGTTGTTCTGACGGTCGACGGCCTGCACGTACACGCGTTTCAGCCCGTCGACGGGGCGTCCGCCGTACGCCGTGTGGGTGAGCGACCAGGTCAGCGTCGGCGCACCGACCGGCACCCAGGCGGCGTTGTACAGCTGGCCGCCCACCGGTGCCTGGTTGGTCACGTACCAGCCGAGCACGCCGCTGCCGTTGTCCGACCCACTCAGTGTCAGCCCGACCCACCGGGTGGTGGCCAGCGTCCGGTCCGCCCGGACACCCGCGCTCGGCGCGCTGGTGTCCCAGTGCTGCTGCCAGCTCACGCCGGTCTGGTCGTCCATGCCGTCGATGCGGACCCGGTACGTGACCCAGGCCTGCGCGGTGAAGGTCACCGACGTCGTCGCGCTCGCACCGCCGATCCTGGTCAGCCCGGAGAGCGTGTCGCCGGTGAACACCGACAGCGTGCTCAGCCCGCCGCCGAGCTGGAACTCCGTGGTCCCCGTGTACGGCGTGGTCCAGCGCAGCCACACCGACCGCTCGGCCGGCTGACCCGGCCACAGCTCGGGCTCGCCGGGCTCCGCGGTCGCGCGGACGGTGGACATGCCGCTCGAGTACGACGCCGGGCCGGAGATCACCCGGGCGGCGGCGAAATCGTCGTACGGCGGTCGCACGATGCTCCAGTCCAGCGTGAACGGCCCGGCGTACCCGTCCTCGGCCACCTGGATCCAGTACGTCTGCCCGGCCACCGCCGGGAACGTCGGCCGGGTGTACCGCGGCTCGTACGGCGTGCCGGCGACCTCGGTCAGGCCGGTCAGGCCGGTGCCGGTCCAAACCGAGACCCGGACGAAGTACCGGTACCGGTCGACGCCGACGGTGGCCAGCCCCGAGACCGGCGGCTGCCAGCGGTACCACACCGTGGCCGACGGGTCCTGGTACGCCGGCGCGGGCTCACCGGTCTGCCTGGTGCTCCACAGCATCGTGCCTGGCAACGAGCCGACGGCCTGCGGACTCAGTGTCGTCGCCGCCGCGAAGTCGTCGTTCGGCGGACGCGGCGTCGGCCGGCCCCAGGTCAGCGTGAACGCGTCGCCGACGCTCAGCTGCGACACCCGGATCGAGTACGTCGTCGCCGCGACCACGTCGACGTCCACCCGCGCGGCCTGGCGGGCATTCGGGTGGTTCGCGTTCTCCGCGAGCTTGGTCAGCGCGCCGAGCGAGCCGCTGCCCCGGTAGAAGGTGAGGTGCTGGCTCGAGTCGGTCGGCGCCGTGTGCCAGGTGACCCGGCCGGTCGCCGGCGCCGTCCAGCGGTACCAGACACCGCCCGTCTCGTAGCCGTGCTGCTCGCCGACCTCGCTGGTGCTGTTCGCCAGCCGGCCGGCGACCACACCGTCGGCCCCGCTGAGCACCTGTGCCTTGGCCACGTCGTCGTTGGCCGGCGTACCCCCGGGCGGTCCGGGTGCCCAGTAGAGCCGGATCTCCGACTCGAGCGGTGGTCCGGGGGTGCCGATGACGATGTTGTACGTCGCACCGGCGACCGCGCGCAGGTAGACCAGCCCCTGCCGGCCCGGGTACGGCAGCGACCAGAGCTGGGGCTCGTGGTGGCGCCGGTCGACCTCGTAGAGCCGCTCGGTCCAGGGCACCCGCACGCCGATGTACGCCGCGGCGTCGGAGTACCACGCCGAGAATCGCCACCAGCCGGTGGCCGGCGCGGTCCAGCGGTACCAGACCGTCGAGGAGTAGCCGCCGGAGCCGATGACCTGGTCGGCCAGCTGCGGCGTCGCGCCGTACGTCGTACCGGCGATCCCGCCCGTCGAGCCGCTGATCACCCGCGCGTTGGCCAAGTTGTCGTTCGGCGGGGGCACCGGGTAGAGCGTCCAGCCGAGCGTCACCGGCCCGGGGTTGCCGTTGCCGCCGACCTCCTGGTCGGTGCCGACCACCAGGCGGTACACGACGCCGCCGGTGGCGATGAACTCGATCCGCTGCGGCGCGAACGGATCCGCCGGCTTCACCCCGCGTGCGACCTGTGCCAGGCCGCCGATGGTCGAGCCGCGATAGGCGACGAACGGCCCGTACGCCGGACCGGTGAACACCACGCGTCCCGCCTTCGGCGCCGTCCAGCGCCACCACACCGTGCGGGTGGTGCGTACGCCGGCGTGGTACGGCTCGCCGTACTCCCGGGTGGCCTCCCACGTCCAGGAACGCGACGTACCGCTGGTGCCGCCGATCGCATAGCCGGCCGAGAAGTTGTCATTGCCGGGCCTGGGATGCAGCAGATGCCACCACAGCCGGATCGCTCCGGTCTGGCCGGACTTGCTGTCGACGATGACCGTGTACGTACGCCCGGTCGTGAGCGCGACCGAGACCCGGGCGGCGCCCGGCGTACTGCCGTTGCCATCGGCAACGGCCAGCTTGGTGAGCGTCCCGGTGGGCGCGCCGGAGAACACGCCGATCACGGTGTCGGGCGTCGACACGGAGGTGTCCAGGGTGAGCGTGGCCGGCACCGCCAGCGGTTGTATCGACCACCACAGAGTCGCGCCGGTCTGGCCGGTGATCAGCGCCGGTTCTCCGGACTGCCTGGTGGCGCCGACGTTGTCCGTCCAGATCGTGCCGTACCGGTACCACTGCGGCACCTCGGCGGGCGGGATGCCCTGCGCGTTGTAGTTGACGTCGTTCGCCGCGACGTAGTGCTTCCAGACCAGCGAGGTCGGCACCCCGGCGTAGAAGTCGAGGTCGGCGCTGGTCGCCACCTGGAGGTAGTAGACCGCACCCTTGTCCGGCACCAGCTCGACCTCGTTGGTGTTGAGCCGGCGCCCGGCCGCGGTCAGTGCGCTG
>DASXRB010000361.1:0-3199 GCA_036506875.1 Kribbellaceae bacterium
GGCGCCGTGCTGCGCTACGACGTCCGCGCGAGCGAGCCCGCTGGCGGGCCGGTCCTGCTGATGATCGGCTCGCCGATGGGCGCCGCCGGATTCGGCACGCTGGCGACCCACTTCACCGACCGCACGGTCGTGACCTACGACCCGCGGGGGGTCGAACGCAGCGAGCGGACGGACCCCGACCTCGAAGTGACCCCCGAGGTGCACGCGGCCGACGTGCGCGCGGTGATCGAGGCGGTCGGCGGAGGCCCGGTCGACCTGCTCGCCAGCAGCGGCGGGGCCGTCAACGCGCTCGCCCTCGTCGCTGCGTACCCCGACCTCGTGCGGACCCTCGTGGCCCACGAGCCGCCGGTTGCGAGCGTGCTATCGGACGCGACGGAAGCGCTCGCCGCCTGCCGTGCCGTCCACGAGACCTACCATCGGGACGGCTGGGGCCCCGGGATGGCGCACTTCATTGCGCTGGTCTCCCTGCGCGGTCCGGTGCCGGCCGACTTCGCGTCGCAGCCGGCGCCCGATCCGGCGATGTTCGGCATGCCGACGGAGGACGACGGCGCCCGCGACGACCTGATGCTCGGCTCGAACATCGTGACCGTCACCCATCACCGACCTGACGTCGACGCGCTGCGCGCCGCGTCGACGCGGATCGTGCTCGCGGTCGGTGCCGGCTCGGACGGCGAGCTCGCGCACCGCGGCGCCGAGGCCGTCGCCGAGCTGCTCGGCACGAGCCCGGTGACATTCCCCGGCGACCACGGCGGCTTCCTCGGCGGCGAGTACGGCCAGACGGGCGAGCCGGACGCCTTCGCTGCCAGGTTGCGCGGCCTCCTCGCCGACGAAGGCTGACAGTCGGTCAGCAGGCGCAGCAGGCCGCCGCCGGCCGGCTTCGCGGTCGCGCTCGTGGCCATCCCAGCGGTCATCGCGGCCGACGCGCTCCACAAGGCGGCGTTGGGGTCGATCAGGCGGCGCGACACGGGACCTTCGGCCCTACGACGCTCACCCACGGCGTCGCACGATCGAAGCGTCCACCTGGCGCGTAGCAAGGAGGAGCAATGATCGCCACGACGCGCATGACGCGGGGGGTTGCAAGCACCGGTCGGAGATCGCTGACGCCGCACGGCAAGCGCAAGCTCGGTCTGTGGATGGCCACGGCGCTCGTGGTCGGCAACATGATCGGCTCGGGGGTGTTCCTCCTGCCCAGCTCGCTGGCGCAGTACGGCGGGATCGCCATCGTCGCGTGGGTGTTGACGGCGCTCGGCGCCATGGCTCTGGCGATCGTGTTCGCCCGGCTCGGCCGGGCCTTTCCCCGCACGGGCGGGCCCTACGCCTACAGCCGGCGGGCATTCGGCGACTTCGTCGGGTTCCAGACGGCGTGGGGCTACTGGATCGCGGTGTGGGCGGGCAACGCCGCCATCGCGGTGGCGTTCGTCGGCTACCTGTCCCGGTTCTGGGGCGAGCTCGACGGCAACAACGCGCTGGCGGCCATCGTCGCGACGGGCGCGATCTGGGCGCTGACCGGGGTCAACGCTCTCGGCGTGCGCATGGGCGGCTGGGTGCAGGGCGTGACCACCGTGCTCAAGCTGGTGCCGTTGGTCGCCATCGCCACGATGGGGCTGCTGTCCTTCGACCCGAGCAACTTCGGCGCCTTCAACGCCGCCGGCGGGTCGTGGTTCGCCAACGTGACAGCCGCGGCCACGCTGACGCTGTGGGCGTTCATCGGGCTCGAGTCGGCCACGGTGCCGGCCGAGGATGTCGCCGACCCCGAGCGCACCATCCCCCGCTCGACGGTGATCGGCACGGCCGTGGCCGCGGTCGTGTACATCCTGGGCACGGTGGCGGTGATGGGCGTGCTCTCGGGCGGCGCGCTGGCGGGTTCGGCGGCGCCGTTCGCCGACGCGGCCGAGAAGATGTGGGGCGCCTGGGCGGGTGATGCGGTCGCTATCGGCGCGGTCATCTCGGCCTTCGGTGCCCTCAACGGCTGGATCCTGCTGCAGGGCCAGGTCCCGATGGCTGCCGCACGCGATCGGCTCTTCCCGGCGGGCTTCGGGCGCACCACGCGCTCCGGGACCCCGGTGTTCGGCCTGGTCGTCTCCAGCGTGCTGGTCACCGGACTCATGGCCATGAACTACACCAAGAGCCTGGTCGACCAGTTCACGTTCGTGATCCTGCTGGCGACGCTCACGACGCTGGTGCCCTACGCCTACTCGGCGGCCGCCGAGGTCATGCTGATGATCACCGACCGGGCGGCGTTCTCGGCGCGGCGGCTGGCGACCGACGCCACGGTCGCCGGGTTGGCCTTCGCCTACGCGCTGTGGACGATCGCGGGCTCCGGCTACCAGGTCGTCTTCCGCGGCTTCATGTTGCTCATGGCCGGTATCCCCGTCTACGTGTTCATGAAGTGGCGGGGAACCCGGGCTGCGGACACCACGACCAGCGAGGTCGTCGCACCGCCGTCCGACGGCGAGGAGCCGATCCGCCTGACGGCGTGACACCCGAGCCGGGGGCCTCGTCCGCCTTCTCCCCGGGCGGGCCCCCGGCGTCGACAGTGAAAGGACCAGCGATGCCAGCCACCCACACCTTCCATGTCGATTCCGAGGTCGGGGTCTTGCGGCGGGTGCTGCTGCACCGGCCCGACCTCGAGCTCCGGCGGCTGACGCCGTCCAACTGCGCCGGCCTGCTGTTCGACGACGTGCTCTGGGTCAAGCGGGCCCGTCAGGAGCACGATGCGTTCGCCGACACGCTGCGGGAGCGGGGCGTCGAGGTGCTGTACGTGGGCGAGCTGCTGGCCGAGGCGGTCAAGGACGACGACGCCCGGTGCTGGCTGCTCGACCGCGTGATCACCGAGGCCGACCTCGGTCGAGACCTGGCCGGCCCGGTGCGCGCCTTCTTCGACGAGGCCGACCCCGCGACCATCGCCACCCATCTGATCGGCGGCATCACGGTTGACGAGCTCCCGGCCGGGACCGGGCGGGGGCTGCGTGCCGCCGTGGTCAGCGGCACCGGTTTCGTGCTGCCGCCGCTGCCCAACCACCTGTTCACCCGCGACACCACCTGCTGGATCTACGGCGGGGTGTCACTCAACCCCATGGCGATGGCGGCGCGGCGCCGGGAGACTGCGCACCTCGAGGCGATCTACCGGTTCCACCCGCTGTTCGCCCACGCCGGGGTCGAGCGCTGGTTCGGCGGTGTCAACCATGACCACGGCACG
>DASXRB010000362.1:0-4553 GCA_036506875.1 Kribbellaceae bacterium
CCTGCCCGCGTCCGGACCCTTGCCCGACACCAACGTGCGGATGTAGACGATCCGCTCGCCCTTCTTGCCCGAGATGCGGGCCCAGTCGTCCGGGTTCGTGGTGTTCGGCAGATCCTCGTTCTCGCGGAATTCGTCGACACACGCCGCCAGCAGGTGCGACACGCGCAGGCCCTTGTTGCCCGATGTCAGCAGGTCCTTGATCGCCATCTTCTTCGCCCGGTCGACGATGTTCTGGATCATCGCGCCGGAGTTGAAGTCCTTGAAGTACAGGATCTCCTTGTCACCGTTGGCGTAGGTGACCTCCAGGAAGCGGTTCTCGTCGGTCTCGGTGTACATCCGCTCGACCACGCGCTGGATCATCGCGGCGACGCAGTCGTCGGCGTTGCCGCCGAACTCGGCCACGTCGTCGGCGTGCAGCGGCAGCGTGCGGGTCAGGTACTTGGAGAAGATGTCGCGGGCCGCCTCGGCGTCCGGGCGCTCGATCTTGATCTTCACGTCCAGCCGGCCGGGCCGCAGGATCGCCGGGTCGATCATGTCCTCGCGGTTGGAGGCGCCGATCACGATGACGTTCTCCAGGCCCTCGACGCCGTCGATCTCGCTCAGCAGCTGGGGGACGATGGTGTTCTCCACGTCGGACGACACGCCGGAGCCGCGGGTGCGGAACAGCGAGTCCATCTCGTCGAAGAACACGATCACCGGCATGCCCTCGGACGCCTTCTCGCGCGCCCGCTGGAACACCAGGCGGATGTGCCGCTCGGTCTCACCGACGTACTTGTTGAGCAGCTCCGGGCCCTTGATGTTGAGGAAGTAGGACTTCTGTCCCTCGATGCCGGTCTTCTCCGCGACCTTCTTGGCCAGCGAGTTCGCCACCGCCTTGGCGATCAGGGTCTTGCCGCAGCCGGGCGGACCGTACAGCAGCACGCCCTTCGGCGGCTTCAGCTCGTGCTCGCGGAACAGTTCGGCGTGCATGTACGGCAGCTCGACCGCGTCGCGGATCTGGTCGATCTGGTTGGTCAGGCCACCGATCTGCGTGTAGTCGATGTCCGGGACCTCCTCGAGGATCAGCTCCTCGACCTCGGACTTCGGGATCCGTTCGTACACGTACCCCGAACGGGGCTCCAGCAGCAGCGAGTCGCCGGCGCGCAACGGCTGGTCCAGCAGCGGCTGCGCCAGCCTGACCACGCGCTCCTCGTCGGCCTGCGCGATGACCAGGGCCCGCTCGCCGTCGGCCAGCAGCTCCTTGAGCATCACCACGTCGCCGACGACCTCGTAGTCGCAGGCCAGGACGACGTTCAGCGCCTCGTTGAGCATGACCTCCTGGCCCAGCTTGAGCTGGTCCAGGTCGATCGACGGGCTCGCCGCGACCCGCAGCTTGCGGCCGCCGGTGAACACGTCGAGCGTGTCGTCGTCGTTGCGTCCGAGGAACGTGCCGAACCCGGACGGCGGTTGCGCCAGCCGGTCGACCTCCTCCTTGAGCGCAATGATCTTCTCCCGCGCCTCACGCAGGGTCTCGGCCAGCCGCTCGTTCTGCGCCGTCACATTGGCCAGCTGCGCCTGGGTCTCGGCCAGCCGGCTCTCCAGCGAACGCGCGTCCGCAGGATGGTCCAGCAGCCGGCGCCGCAACGCTCCGACCTCAGCCTCCAGGTACCGGACCTGGTTTCGCAGCTCAGCCGCGGACTGACTCCCGTCTCCAGCCACGATCATCACCTCGCCGAATGGTGGGGTCGACTCTTAGGACCTTACCCGTCATCACCGACCGGGCAAGCGCGATTACCATCACGTGTCGGTGTCGGAGCCGTCGCTTGCGTCCGGGAGGTCCCGGACGCTATCGGCGTCGGGCCGCCGCGGGCCGGTGTAGTCGTCACCGTACGCACCCGGGGCCGGGCGTCGCTTACGTGCCGGAGCCGTCACGCCGGGCGCCAGCCGCCGCGCGGTGACCAGGAACGCGGTGTGTCCCTGCATCCGGTGGCTCGGCCGCACCGCGAGTCCCTCGACGTGCCAGTCCCGCACCAGTGACTCCCAGGCCCGCGGCTCGGTGAAGCCGCCGTGCACCCGCAGCGTCTCCACGGTGCGGCTCAGCTGCGTGGTGGTCGCGACGTACGCGCAGAACACGCCACCCGGCGCCAGCGCCGCCGCGCTGACCTCCACGCACTCCCACGGCGCCAGCATGTCCAGCACGATCCGGTCCACCCCGCTGAGGTCGTCGGCCCCGGCCAGGTTCCCGACCCGCAGCTCCCACGCCGGGTGCTCGCCGCCGAAGAACCCGGCGACGTTCTTGCGCGCCACGTCGGCGAAGTCCTCGCGCCGCTCGTACGACGTGATCCGGCCGCCGGTGCCGACGGCTCGCAGCAGCGCGCAGGTGAGCGCGCCCGAGCCGGCCCCGGCCTCGACGACGTGCGCGCCCGGGAAGATGTCGGCCATCGCGACGATCTGCGCGGTGTCCTTGGGATAGATGACGGCCGCGCCGCGCGGCATCGACACCGAGTAGTCGGTCATCAGCGGCCGCAGCGCCAGGTACTCGACTCCCCCGGCCGACTTCACCACCACCCCGTCCGGCCCGTCGATGAGCTCGTCGTGGCTGATCGCGCCCTTGGTGGTGTGGAAGATCTTGCCGCGCTCCAGCTTGATCGAGTGCCGCCGGCCCTTCGGGTCCGACAGCGTGATCCACTCGCCGGGCCGCATCGGCCCCCGGTGCACCCCGGAGAACGCCTCGTCCGGGAACGGGTAGTCGTTTCGCTCTGTCATCAGAAGCGACAGCCTAATGTGGCCGTGCTCAGCGGTTGCGGAAGGCTCGCTCGACGTCCTCGGTGGCGAGCACGCCGTACACCTGCCCCTCGGAGTCGAGCACCAGGTACTCCCCCGCCGGGGTGCTGCGCAGGCTGGCGAGCAGCTCCTCGCCGGAGTCGTCGATGCCGAGGACATGGCCGCTGCGGATCGACGTCGACACCTCGCCGACGGTGGTCCAGGGCCGCTGGTCCGGAGCGACGGACGCGACCGCGCGCTCCGACACGATCGCGATCGGCCGGTCGTCGCCGTCGATCACGACGACCGCGCCGGCCTGCTGGCCGATCGCCAGCCGGACCGCCTCCGACACCGGGGTGGACGCGTGCACGGCGATCGCCCGGCGGGCCAGCTCGCGGATCCGCAGCGCCGGCAGCCGGCGTCGTACCCGCGCCTGGATCAGCGCCTGGGTCGACCCGGCCCACAGGAACCAGCCGATCGCGAACGCGATCACCAGGTCGAACACGCTCGGGGTGCGGTGGATGACGGCGTCCATCAGGATCGGCGACGCCAGCACCAGCAGCGCCAGCACCCGGCCGGACCAGGCCGCGCCGATGGTGCCGGTGTGCGGGTTGCCGGTCAGCTTCCAGATCACCGCGCGCAGCACCCAGCCGCCGTCCAGCGGCAGGCCGGGCAGCAGGTTCGTGACCCCGACCAGCAGGTTCGCCGCGGCCAGCTCGTACAGTGCCACCCCGGCGACGTTGTCGCCGAGCGCGCGGGTCCCGGCGTACGCCAGGCCGCCGACGGCCAGCGACGCGAGCGGGCCGACGACCGAGATCGCGAACTCCTCGAACGGTGTCTTCCGCTCAGCCTCGATGTGCGTCCCGGCCGCGAACAAGCCGAGGTTGATCTCGTGCACGGGCAGGTCGAAGCGCCGCGCGACCAGCGCGTGCGCGAGCTCGTGCACCAGGATCGACAGCGTGAACGCCGCAACGAACGCGAACGCCGCCGCGTAGCGCCACCCGCCGAGGAACGGGAACTGCCGCCCGATCAGGGTCGAGAACCCGACCGCCAGCAGCACCGCGAGCGGCAGCCAGGTGACCCGCATCGTGATGTCGATCCCGGCCACGCGGCCGAGCAACCACGACCCGGGCTGCGGGCGGGGCGGGCGGCTCGAGGGCGGTGGCGGCTGCTGCGGTGACTGGGACATCGGGTCAACGCTACTGGTACCGCGTGACCGGACAGGTCACGCCGCGGCCACGACCTCGATCTCCACCAGCCACTGGCTGTCCAGCGTCTGTACGACGACGGCCGTCGTGGGCACGGCGCGGCCGCCGAGTGCGGCCGTCCGCGCCTTCGCGTTCTCCTCGGCGTACGACGCGTCGCGCAGGTAGCTCGTCAGGCGGACGATGTTGGCCGTCGTCATCCCGGCCGAGGCAAGGATCGCGCGCAGGTTCGACCAGATCAGCTCGAGCTGCTCGGCGAGCGTGGCCCCGGGCCTGCCGGCCGGGTCCAGGCCCATCGTGCCGGCGACGAACAGCAGCCGCTGCGCGCCGCTGACCTCCATCGAGTGCACGTAGTCCGGCGTGGCGGGGTAGACGCCCTCGGCCGGGTTGTGCGCCGTCATCCGCATCGTGATCCCTCCACCCCTCCATATCACACCGGGACCGTGAGGCGGGCGACGTAGCCCTCGGCGACCGAGCCGGTGACGGTCACGAGCTGCCGGACGCCGCCGTCGTCGCCGAAGACGTTGTCGGTCTTGAGCGAGGTGCTCGCCAGGTTCTGCGCGCTTCCGTCGTACCCGTCGGTGGCGTAGACCGCGGCGCAGACGT
>DASXRB010000363.1:0-9291 GCA_036506875.1 Kribbellaceae bacterium
GACCGAGGTGGTGTGGCCGAACTCCCGGTCGTAGTAGCCGATCGGCTTGTTGCTGTCACGCATCGCATAGGGGACGGTGTCCATCACCGGGGCGAGGTTGAGGTTGACGCCGGCCGAGCGCAGCTGGCGGCCCCAGGTCAGCGCGCTCGAACGCAGCGTGCTCGTCGACCATGTCCCCTGGGTCAGTGCGGTCGGCATCCGCGAGAACCCGGGGCCTTGCAGCACCTGGACGTAGCCGCCCTCCTGGTCCGTGGCGACGAACAGGGGCACGCCCAGCGTCGCCGCGGTCGTCGCCCGGGCCTGCTGCGCCCGGGTCACGGTGAGGGTCGCGATCGTACCGAGGGTGCTGCGGCCGGTCAGCATCACCGAGCCGACGTGGTAGCTCGAGATCGCCGAGAACGTCGCGGCCGCCGGGCCGGTCGCTGTACCCCCGACCATGAACAGCTGCCCTACACGTTGCGCCGTCGTCATCCGGTAGAACACCGCCCAGGCACCCCCGGTGGGAACGACCGTCCCGGCCGTGGTTGCGGATCCGGCCGCCGGCGTCACCGCCGCGGCCAATGTGAGCGCCAGCAGACCGGCGCCGAGACGCATCCTGGTCATACCTCATAAGACGCGCGAAACAGCTGATCGGATGTCGACGGGGAGCTGTGCTCGGCGGGGCCATGACACCATGAGTCGCACGCACCTAGGTGGCTGTACGACGGGCCGCGAAGCGGGTCGGCTCCCGCCCCAGGGAGGGTAACCGTGAAGGCGATCGTGCAGGACAGTTACGGCTCGGCCGACCGGCTCGAGCTCCGCGACATCGACAGGCCCGTGCCCGGGGATGACGGCGTGATCGTCGACGTGCATGCGGCTGGTCTCGATCCGGGCGTCTGGCATCTGATGACCGGCCGGCCCTACCTCGTGCGTGCGATGGGCTTCGGCCTCCGCGCTCCGAAGTTCCCGGTCCGGGGCGGCGACCTCGCGGGGGTCGTCGAGTCCGTCGGGAAGAACGTCACGCAGTTCAAGCCTGGCGACCAGGTCTACGGGACCTGCAACGGCTCCTTCGCGGAGTACGCCCTGACGGACGCCGGACGCATCGCGCCGATGCCGGCGAACCTCGACTTCCGGCAGGCCGCCGCCGTGCCCGTCTCGGGCGTCACCGCCCTCGTCGGCGTCCGCGACGCCGGCAAGGTCCAGGCCGGCCAGACGGTTCTCGTCATCGGAGCGGCGGGCGGCGTCGGGTCTCACGCGGTTCAGCTGGCCAAGGCGTTCGGGGCCGTCGTCACCGGCGTGTGCAGCACGCCGAAGGCGGACCTCGTCCGGTCGATCGGCGCGGACGACGTCATCGACTACACGCGCGAGGACTTCACCGACGGCACCCGGCACTTCGACCTGATCGTCGACACCGCGGGACGCCGGCCGTTGTCGCGGGTGCGCCGGGCCCTGACCGGCGAAGGCACCCTCGTGCTGGTCGGCGGCGAAGGCGGAGGCCCGTTGCTCGGCGGCTTCCAGCGCCAGATCTTCGCGCCGCTGCGTTCGGTCGGTTCCAAGCAGCGGCTCGTGGGCCTGGTGGTCAAGCTGCGCCAGGAGCACCTCATGACGTTGAAGGAGCTCATCGAGTCCGG
The DNA here is from genome assembly GCA_036506875.1 of Kribbellaceae bacterium. Lineage (GTDB taxonomy): Bacteria > Actinomycetota > Actinomycetes > Propionibacteriales > Kribbellaceae > DASRHY01. Next base: position 1,611 of record DASXRB010000363.1, read on the forward strand.
CAAGGTCACGCCGGTCATCGACCGGACCTACCCGCTGAGCGATGCCGCCGACGCGATCCGGTACCTGGCGCAGGGGCACGCGGCCGGCAAGGTCGTGGTCACCGTCCGCTGATCCGGGCCATCAGGCGGGCAGCACCAGGTTGCGGCGGCGCAGCGACACCAGACCCGTCAGGAGCAGGGCGGCGACGACCGTGGTCAGCGCGAGGAGCGGAGCGGCCGTCACCGGGGCCCCCGGGGCCTTGGGGAGGTGGGTGAACGGCGAGACGTCCTGCACCCACTGCGGCAGGTCGAGGCCGGGGCCGAACAGCGGGCCGACCAGGATGGACGCCATCAGCAGCCCCCACGACACCGACGCTGCGAGGCGGGGCAGCACGCCGACCGCGGCGATCACGACGGCACCGATCACGAGCACGCCGGGCAGCTGTACCAGGCCGGCCGCGATCAGCGCGCCGGCCTGTCCGGCCGGGTCGCCCAGGACCCCGCCCGCGGCCAGTCCCGCACCGGTTGCGAAGAGCAGCACCAGTGCGGTGGCGCCCGCGAAGGCGGTGACCGCGTAGCCGGCCGCCCACCGGAACCGGCTGACCGCTGTCGCGAGGACCGGTTCCAGAGGTCCGTCGGCCTCCTCGGCGCGCATCCGCAGCAGCACCTGTACGACGTAGACCGCCGCGGCCATGCCCGCCATCTGCACGAGGGATGCGCGGAAGGCGTCGAGAATCCGGTCGCTGCCGCCCATCCGGACGTACCACTCGCGGGTGGTGCCCGTGGCATCCCGCACCTGCCCGATCAGGCCGCCCATGACCACGCCGAAACCGAGCATGCCGACGGCCCAGCCGATCAGCGCGCCGCGCTGCAGGCGGAACGCCAGCCCCCACGGGCTGTGCAGGGCGCGGCCGGCGTACGCGTGGCCGGGGCGCTGCGGCAGCAGGCCCTGCCCGAAGTCGCGCCGGGCTAACAGCAGGGCCGCCATTCCGACGCAGGCGAGGAACATGGCGACCGCCAGCCCGAGCGGCCACCACTCGTCGCCACCGAACGGCCGCATCTGCTGGCCCCAGCCGATCGGCGAGAGCCAAGCCGGCCAGGCGCTCTCGACCCACAGACCGCTGGGGTCGGGGTGCCCGGCCATGTTGCCGATCCCGCTGGTCAGGAAGGTCACCCCGAGGACGGCGGCAGCCAGACCGCTGGCGCCACGCGTGCTGGAGGTCAGCTGGGTGGTGAGCGCCGCGACCCCGGCGAAGACGATGCCCACCGCGGCGATGGCAGCCCCCGCGGTGAACGAGCCGGCCGCCGGTAGCCCCGTTGCGGTCAGCGCCAGGCCGGTCAGCACTGCCAGCACGACGTCGGCGAGGACCGTCACGATCAGAGCGGCGGCGAGGCCGGCGTAGCGGCCGACGACCGCGGCGCCGATCAGCTCGGCGCGGCCGGTCTCCTCACCCTGCCGGGTGTGCCGTACGACCGCGAACGTGCTCATCAGCGCGGCGAGCACGGCGAGCACGAGGTAGTCGCGGACCATGGCATACGCGCCGACGCTGGCGCCGGACGCCAGGCCCAGCATGCGTATCCCGGTGTTGGCGGCCACCATCTGTGTTTCACGGATCAGGTCCCCGTAGTTGCTGAAGTCCCTGACCCACAGGGCGGCGGTCCCGGCCAGGAAGGCGGACAGTCCCAGCACCCAGACGGTGAGGCTGAACCGGTCGCGGCGCAGCGCGAGCCGGGTCATCCGGGCGGTGCCCGCGAGGCCGTTCATCGCACACCTGCCAGTACCCCGCTCGGCTGCGCGGCGGCGATGTCGTCACCGTAGTGGCGCAGGAACAGCTCCTCCAGCGTGGGCGGCGAGCTGACCAGGGAGCGCACGTCCAGGGCGACCAGGCGCTCCAGCACGCGGTTGAGCTCGGCCTGGTCGACGCTGAACCGCGTCCGCGGTCCGTCGACGACCACGTCGTGTACGCCGGCCAGGCCGGCGAGCCCGTCGACCTGCCGCTTGGTCTCCACGACGACGCTGGTCCGGGTCAGGTGCCGCAGCTGGTCGAAGGTGCCGGACTCGGCCGCGCGGCCCGCGCGCACGATGGTGACCCGGTCGCACAGCGCCTCGACCTCGGAGAGGATGTGGCTGGACAGCAGCACAGTGCGGCCCGCCGCGCGCCGTTCCCGTACGACGTCCTGGAACACCGTCTCCATCAGCGGATCCAGGCCGGACGTCGGCTCGTCGAGAAGGTAGAGCTCGACATCGGACGCGAACGCCGCGACCAGTGCCACCTTCTGCCGGTTGCCCTTGGAGTAGGCGCGGCACCGCTTCGCCGGGTCGAGTGCGAAGCGGTCCAGCAGCTCGGCCCGGAGGGCGTGGTCCAGGCCGCCGCGCAGCGACCCCAGCAGGTCGATCACCTCACCTCCGGTGAGGTTCGGCCACAGGTTCACCTCCCCCGGCACGTACGCCAGCCGGCGGTGCAGGGCGACCGCATCCCGCCACGGATCCCCGCCGAGCAGGCTGACCTGCCCGCCGTCGCGGCGCAGCAGCCCCAGCAACACCCGGATCGTCGTGGTCTTGCCCGCACCGTTGGGGCCCAGGAACCCGTGCACCTCCCCGACCGGGACGGTCAGGTCGAGGTGGTCGAGTGCCCGGGTTGCGCCGAAGTTCTTCACCAGCCCCGACGCTGAGATCGCTGCCGTCATGATGCTCACCTCACGTCCGTATCGACCCGATGACGGCCAGGTCGCTGGAACCGACGGTTCTCACTCCACCGTCGCTCCGAGCGGAGTGCGGCAGCAGGGACGTGCGTCTCGCGTCCGCGGGTCAGAGGTCCTGGCGGTCGACCTCGGACCGCACGTTCGGTGGTGGGTCACCTGGTCCAGGTACGCGTCCATCTCCGCGGCGTTCGACGGCGACTGGTCCATCAGCTGCCGGACCTGGATCGGCTGCTGGAGCGGCACGCCGTCAGGCCCGGGCACCGCCGACGGCCGCGCGGCGATCTCGACCGCCCGCGCCGGGGAGCCGGACTCGCATTCTCGACATCGGCACCGCCGCGGGCGTACGTTCCGGCTCAGAGGAGGGCGTCCGGTGAGCACTCTCAAGCACCGCCTGACGCGGACCGGCAACCGGATCGGCGTGTGGATGTACCGCACACTCGACGGGCGGCTGGCCAGCGGCAGCAAGAACGTGCACGTCCTGATGATCACGTCACCCGGCCGGCGTACCGGCCTGCCGCGGTCGACCTGCGTGCGGTACCTCGACACGGCCGACGGGTACGTCGTGTGGGGCACCGCGTCGGGCGCGCCGCGCGACCCGGACTGGATCCGCAACCTGCGGGCGGCGACCGTCGTCGAGGTGCAGGTGGGCGCCGAGCGCCGGCGGGTCCGGCCGCGCGAGCTGGTCGGAGCCGAGCGCGACGCGATGTGGACGGACGTCATCCTGGCCCAGGCACCGGAGGTCGCGAAGTACGCCCGCCGAGCCGGCCGCACGATCCCCGTCGCCGTCCTCGAACGCGCCTGAAGCGCCGGTCTCAGCCCGTCAGCACCCGCCACTGCCGGCCGTCGACCAGCTCGCGGGCCGCGTCGAGGTGGCCGGCGTGACAAGCGGTCTCGACCAGGACGTGCAGCACGACCTCGCGCAGGTCGTCCATCCGCCAGCCGCCGAACTGCTCCTCCGGCCACCACGCGGGCGGCGCGTCCGCCGGCAGCGCCCCGACGACCGCGTCGGTGAGCTCGGTCTCCCGCCGGTACGCGGCCAGTACGTCCGCGGCACTCTCCTCCGGGCCGACCTTCCAGGCGTCGTCACCGAGCTCGGCCAGCTCGTCGATGACGTCCTGCTCGCCGGCCATGACGGCCCGGAACCAGAACCGCTCGATGTCCATCGTCAGGTGCCGGACCAGGCCCAGGCAGGTCCAGCCCGACGGCAGCACGGGCTTGCGCAGGGCCTCGTCGTCGAGGCCTTCGAGGATGCCGAGCACGTGGCGGCGCTGCGAGCCCAGGTACGCGACGAGCGTCTCGACCTCCCGCGTCACTTCGCGATCTCCCAGATGTGGCCGGCCGGGTCGCGGAAGCTCGCCGTACGGATACCCCAGGGCCGGTCGACCGGCCCGTTCAGCAGCTCGACGCCGCGGGCGGTCAGCTCCGCGCACGTCGCGTCCACGTCGTCGACCTCGAGGGTGAACTGGAACCGCGCCCCGGCGTCGCGGCCCGCCACGGTCGCCGGCTCGATGAGCTCCGGCGCCGCGTTGACGCTCAGCAGGTTGACCAGCGTGTCACCGAACTTGAAGACCGCCGAGCTGTCGTCCTCGTAGTGCACGGGCAGCCCGAACACCTCCGCGTAGAACTGCTTCGTCGCGTCCAGATCCTCGGCGAACAACGTCACGGCGGCGATCCCGCCCGGCCACGTAGCCACGTCAGCACACCCCTTCTCGGTCGAACCCGGGAAATGTATACACCGTAGACTTACAACGTGCCAGCGGCGAGGAGCACGTACCACCACGGCGACCTGCGGGCCGCCCTGGTACGGGCCGGCCTGGAGATGTCGCGCGACCGCGGCGCCGAGGCGATCGGGGTCCGCGAGGCCACCCGCCGGGCCGGCGTGACCGCACGCGCCGCCTACCGGCACTTCGCCGACCGGGACGCGCTGGTGCGCGCTGTCGCGCGGTCCGCGCTGGCCGCGATGGCGCGGGCCATCGAGCACGAGCAGCGCGGCGCGGCCGACGGCCGGGAACTGCTGCGGGGCGTCGGGCTGGGGTACATCCGGTTCGCGCTCGACGAGCCCGGCTGGTTCGACGTCGCGTTCTTCGCGATGGCCGACATGGACAACAGCGCCGCCGCAGACTCCCGCGGCGCGTCCGGGCGGTCGCCGTACGAGCAGCTCGAGGACGCGCTCGCGAGCCTGGTCCGCGAAGGCCGCCTCGACCCCGGCGGCGCGCGCGAGGCGGCGGTGACCTGCTGGTCCGGCGTGCACGGCTTCGCGACGCTGACCACCCGGGGCCCGCTGCGCCACCTGCCCAGGCCTGTCGTCGATGCGCAGGCAGGCCGGCTGGTCAGCGCCCTGGTCGACGCGGTGTCCGCCGGTTGACGCGGATTGCCGGGTGCAAGCCTCGCCCTCCAAAAAGCTTGCACCCGGCAACGATCTCGTCGCACGACGACCAGCCGGTACGACGTCAGCCCGGCAGGATGTTCTGGTTCAGGTGGAACACGTTGCCCGGGTCGTACTCGCCCTTGATCGCGGCCAGCCGCCGGTAGTTGTCGGCGCCGAACCCGGCCACCACCCGGTCCTGTCCCTCGTTCCCGATGAAGTTCAGGTACACCGCACCGGTCGAGAACGGCTTGAGGTCGGCCACCAGCCCCCGCGCCCAGGCGATCCCGCGCTCGTCGTCGGCCGCGTCCGCCCACAGCCCGAACGGGTGCGCGACCCACGGCGCGTCGCGGTGCGGCTGCGGCCACTGGCCGGCGTCCCGGGCGACGGCGCCGCGCCACGGCAGCAGGATCTGCTGCGACGGCGACGGCGAGATCATGCCGGCCGCGCGGGCGCAGAACGCGTCCACGGCGTCCTCGGACAGCGACGTCAGGTGCGCGGCGGACCAGTAGTTCCGGAACCCCGGCGGGTCGTCCAGCGCGCACTGCAGGTCGGCGTACGGCATCTCGGCGATCAGCCGGCCCTCCGGCTCCAGGTCCAGCATCGGCCGGAACACCTCGAGCACCTCGGCCTGGGGTCCGGCGTACATGGCTGCCGCGAACACGCACCGCCGCCCGCGCAGGTGCTCCGGCACGAACTCCTCCGGCGGCCCGGTGACGTACAGCGCGCCGCCGCCGAGCTCTTCCGGCTGGCCGGCCTCGAGCAGGTCCCGGTACGCCGTGATCACCTCGGGACCGCGCTCGGACGGCCACATCAGCACGCACAAAGTTGTCACCGGCAACGAGTGCAGCCGGAAGGTCAGCGACGTGGCGACGCCGAAGTTGCCGCCGCCGCCGTGCAGCGCCCAGAACAGGTCCGGGTTCTCGTCCGCGCTCGCGGTCACCTCCCGGCCGTCCGCGGTCACCAGGTCGACCGACAGCAGGCTGTCCGACGCCAGCCCGAACTTGCGCTCGAACCAGCCCGACCCGCCACCCAGCGTCAGCCCGGCCACGCCGGTGGTCGATACCCGGCCGCCGGTCGCGGCCAGCTCGTACGGCTGGCAGGCGCGGTCGAAATCCGACCAGGTCGCGCCCCCGCCGACCCGGATCGTGCGCGCCTCCGGGTCCACCTCGGCGCTGTTCATCCGGCGTAGGTCGACCACGACGCCGCCGTTGGTCAGGCCGGCGCCGGCGACGCTGTGACCGCCGGCGCGGACCGCGATCTCGTGTCCACCCCCGACCGCGTACCGCACAGCCGCGACCACGTCCGCGACCGACTCGCACTGCGCGATCATCGCCGGCTTCTTGTCGATCATCGCGTTGAAGACCACCCGCGCCTCGTCGTACGACGCGTCGCCGGGCCTCAGCACCTGCCCCCCGAAACCGGGGAGCGCCGGCGGCCAGACGGGCAGAACGGTGTCGCTCATGACGAACCCCCTCGCTGTCCCGAGTCGCCCGGCGCCGCTATGGTGCCGGACGCCCCCTCGGATCAATCGATCCTGCGCCTGCCGGAACGCATGGTCAACCAGCCGCACCGCTCGCCCGGATGACCGGTGCGTGACGTGGCCCCTCGGCCTACAGCCGGTCCCGTGCCGGTCACGCGTCGCACGCGCGGCCGGTCGTCGTACCGCCGGCGACCCCGATTGGCCGCGCCTCGTAGGCTCGGCCCCGTGACCACCGCCCTGCACCTGGACTGGCCCGGACTCCTGAACGCGCGCGACCTCGGCGGACTGCCGGTCTCCGGCGGCGGCTCGATCCGCGAACGCGCGCTGGTCCGGTCCGACGCGCACTCCAACCTCACTCCCGACGGCCTCGCGGCGCTGCGGTCGTATGGCGTCAGCCGGGTCCTCGACCTGCGCGGCCCGGCCGAGATCGCGGTCAAGCCGAGCCCGCTGGCCGGCGACGCGTGCTACCTGAACCTGCCGGTGCAGGACCCGTCCGACCCGGAGGAAGGTTCGCTCATCGAGCTGTACGTCGGGATGCTGGAACGGCGGCCGGACCTGTTCGCCACCGCCGTCGCCGCGATCGCCGAAGCCCCGGCGGGCACGGTCGCCGTGCACTGCGCCGCCGGCAAGGACCGCACCGGGCTGGTGGTCGCGCTCGCGCTGAGCCTGGCCGGCGTCCCGGACGAAGCGATCGGCGCCGACTACGCCCTCACCGAGGCCCGGCTGTCGCACCGGTACGACGAGCTGATCGCCGAGGCCGCCGACGAGGCCGAGCGCGCGTTCTGGCAGTCCGTCCGCTACACCCCGGCCTCCAACATCACCGGCGCACTCGAACACGTCCGCGCCAACCACGGCGACATCGCGTCCTACCTGACAACCGGTGGCCTCCGCCCCGCCCACCACAAAGCCCTGACCACCCGCCTCCTCGCCTAGCGCCCTCCCCCCATCTCATTCATCGGGCCCTTCTGACCCGGCGTGTCGTCACTCATCGGGCCGTTGTGACCGGTCGTCGCGTCGCTGAGCGGCGGACCGTCGGGCTTGCTCGGCCGTACCCCGTCTCCGCGCGGCCGGATGAAGTCGTGGCTTCGGTCCTCGGATCAGGGTTTGCCACCCGCCACAGCAGGGTGCTCACCCTGACCCGCGGTGCGAAC
>DASXRB010000364.1:0-2478 GCA_036506875.1 Kribbellaceae bacterium
GACCACCACGGCGCCGACCGGCGCGCGCTCGACCTGGCGGTGGCCGTCGAGGACAAGCCGGCCGCGACCCACATCCTGCTGCTGCTCACCGGTGGGCCCGGCCAGGCTGGTGTCCCGTTCGCCACCAGGCTCAGCAGCAAGGTCACGGCCACGCTGCGGGACTACCGGATGGTGCTGATCGACCAGCGAGGAACCGGCGCCAACGCGTTGCAGTGCCCCGAGCTTCAGGAGCAGATGGGATCGACCGACCTGGCCGTGCCCACGCCGCAGGCAGTGACCGACTGCGCCGCGGCGATCGGGCCGGGCCGCCGCTTCTACGGCACCGCCGACACGGTCGCGGACCTGGACGAGCTGCGCACCGCTCTCGGCGCCGACACGATCACCGTGGACGGAGTCTCGTACGGCACGTACGTCGCCGAGCGGTACGCAATCACCTACCCGAACCGGGTGGCGAAGCTCGTCCTGGACTCCGTCCTGCCCGATGACGCAGCCGAGCCGCTCTCCCAGACACCGATGCACGCCACCGGGCGAGTGCTGCGCGCCATATGTGCGCTGCGGGCCTGTCCAGGTGATCCGGTTGCCGACCTGGCCAAGACCGTACGTATGCGTACGGATGGTTCGGAGATCCTCAACACGCTGACGATCTACGGCATCGTCGACCGTGACTACACCGGCGTCCCGGAGATGCTGCACGACGCCGCACAAGGCAACTTCGCTCATCTGGACGGGCTGATCGCCGGCGTGCACCAGGGGTCGGCGGACACCCCGGAGAACCTCAGCCAGGGCCTGCATGCCGGCACAGTCTGCGCGGACGCGAAGTGGCCGTGGGTCACCGCGCAGGCTCCGCTCGCGCGGCGCTTGGCGACGCTGCACGCCACGGCGGCTGACCTGCCCGAGTCGGCGGTGTACCCGTTCGACCTGCGCACGGCTGAGGGCAACGGCATTGCGCAGACGTGCCTGTACTGGCCCGACTCGCCGGTACCGCACCGCGCGGGCACCATGCCGCGGGTGCCGACGCTCCTGCTCGGCGGCGACCGTGACCTGTCGACTCCGATCGAATGGCTGCGCGAGGAGGCCGCACGCGTGCCCGGGTCGCAGGTCGTGATCGTCCCCGGCGCCGGTCACTCGGTGCAGAGTCGCTCCGCGAACGACGCGGCCCGCCGGGCCGTGCACGAGTTCCTGCTCGACTAGCTCGTGGACGTCGCGAGCAGCACGTCCGCCCGGGTGGTGCGCTGGTAGAGCACGCGCGGCCCTACGCGGGACCTGCGGGCCAGGCCTGAGCGGTGCAGGATGCCGAGGTGGTAAGAGACCGCGCTGGGCGTCAGGTGATGCCGGGCGGCCAGCTCGGTCGTCGTCCGGGCGGCATCGAGGTCGGCCAGCAGCGACGCGCGGGTGACGCCGAGCAGGGCTTGCGTGCCGAGGTCGACGCGACCGCCGTCGATTGCACTGTCTGCGGGGTAGCAGATGACCGGCGGGCGGCAATCGTCGCGGCACGGGTCGATCAGCGTGGCCGGTTGTCGGGACACCACGCTGGGGACGAGCACGAGGGCGTCGTCGCAGCTGACGTTCGCGCTGAAGCGGGACTCGATGTGAATCTCGCCGTCCTGCCAGCCGATAGACGGATGCAGGCCCGCGAGCAGTGAGGCGGCGCCTTCGCGAGCGAGGATGCCCGCGCGGTGGTTGATGTCCGCGCTCAGCGCCGCCCGGATCGCCGGCCAGTCTGCAGCCAGTACCCGCCCCCAGGAGCAGTTCGAGTTCCGTGGCGAGCAGGTCGGTCAGGTGCGTCTCGCCGGCTGACAGCGCGTCGGCGACGACGGGTGCGAGCGGACGCGGCGCCAGGCCCGCTTCGGGCCGCCCGTCGCGCATGGCGGTCATCTCGGCGCGCACCCGGGCAGCCGGTGTGGAGCGCACCAGGCGCAGCTCGGCCATGACGTCGGTATCGGGACCGTTCGGCTGCGGAGTGAGCAGGTCGGGTAGGTAGCCCGGCACGGCCAGCGCCCGCAGCAGTGGCATGTCGTCGCGCCGCAGGACGGCCTGCGTCCGCAACATCCAGGCGCGCCGCGACGTGGGCACGGTTTCCGGCCGGATGACGAGCTCCAGTAGCGAGAACACCTCGGCCAGCGGCGAGATCACGAAGCGCGTGCGCGCCAGGCCGAGCACGCCGAGCCGGATGCGGAACACCCACACAGTCTGACAAGCGATCCGCCCGGCGTGCCCGGTTCGTCGCGAGACCGTGATGCTGGCCCACCGCTCGGCCCGGCGCAGTCGATACGGTGGGCCGATGACCACGCCGACGGGATCCCGCGCCCGCCGGCGCGAGCGAAGCCGCGCCTGTCCCGATCCGCCGCCGCATCCCTCCGGTGCCCGCCCGCCGCGGATCCCGGCGGAGCTGGTGCCCAAGCACGTCGCGATCGTTATGGACGGCAACGGGCGCTGGGCCCAGCAACGCGGGCTACCCCGCACCGAGGGGCACCGCGC
>DASXRB010000365.1:0-3911 GCA_036506875.1 Kribbellaceae bacterium
CGAGGAGCTCGGCTGCCGCCCGCTGGTCGCGATCTCCTTCGTGGGCGACGGCAGGCCGCTCGGCCTCGCCGCACCCCGCCATGCCACGCAGGCACTCATCACATCGCTCGCGAGGGGCTGACCGTCAAGCAGTGCGGTTGAGCAGCTCCGCGCCGAGCGGGGTGACGGTGTGCAGCATGCGGTTGCGGTCGCGCAGGCTGGTGACCAGGCCGGCAGCGCGCAGCGCGGAGGCGTGCTGGCTGGCGTTGCCGGGTGAGACGCCGAGCCGGCGGGCCAGCTCGGTCGTCGTACAGCCGTCGGCGATCACCTCCAGCGCCGCGGCCCGGGTCCGGCCGAGCAGCGCGCCCAGCGCCGACGAGCCGTCACCGGAGCCGTTGTCCCAGATCCGCGCCCGGGCGTCCGGGTCGGTCACCGCCGGGTAGAGCAGCACCGCCGGCTGCGCCGCGTCGTACGGGAAGAACGGGACGGGACCGCCCGCGCACAGCACCGACGGGACCAGCACCAGCCCGCGGCCGCGCAGCCGCGCGGTCAGCGGCGCGGACGTCCAGCGCCCGGCGGTCGGCAGCTCGAGCACGCCGTCGCGCCAGGTCACCGACGGGTGGAACGACGACAGCAGCCGGTCCACGCCGCCGTCGGCGAACAGCCGCTGCAGGCGGGCGCGCTCGGCGTCGAGGACGGCGTACATGGCCGGCCAGTACGGCGCGACCAGGCGCCGGTGCGCGCGGTCGATCGCGGCCACCAGCCGGCGCCGCGCGGGCAGCTCGGCGCGGCCGATCCCGCGCAGCCAGTGCGGCTCGTCCAGGCCGCGGCAGTGCGTGGTCCGGATCTCCGCCGACAACGCGTCGGCCGGTGCCGACAGCAGCGCCTCGGCCGCGTCGGCGAACTCGGTCGCCTGCCCGGTGATCGTGAACAGGTCCACCTGCACGTTGCCGCACGGGTTGAGGAACTCGGCCAGCTCACCGGTGACCCGGTCGCCGTGCCGGCGCCACGGCGGCGCGATCCGTTCCCTGCGCGCCAGCTGCAGCGCACCCAGGCCGAACAGGGTCTCGGCGAACGGGCCGAGCGTGGCTGTCACCCGGGTTCGGGCGACGTCCGCGGCGGTGAACTCGATCCGGATCACGAGCACATTTGGCCATGACTGAACGTCGTTGCCCATGCCTCACACGGCGTCGCAACCTGATCGATATTCACGTGCTCTGCGTTGGGGAGGATCCGTGCACCGTTACCGCCTGTCCGCGATCGCCGCCGCCGTCGCCCTACTCGTCGGCTGCGTCTCGTCCACGCCCAGCCCGAAGGTCAGCGCCGCCCCGCCGACGGCGCCGCAGACCGGCGGGCGGCCGGCGCCGGGGCTCAGCGAGCTCGGGCCGTGCCAGGGCACCGCCGGGTTCACCTGCGGCACGTTGCGAGTGCCGCTCGACCACACCGGCCGGGTCCCGGGCACCCTCGACCTCGCCGTCGCGATGGCCGACAACGCGACCGCCCCGCGCGGCGTGCTGCTGGTGCTGTCCGGCGGCCCCGGCCAGCCGGGGGTGTCGCTGGTGAACCGGATCCGCAACTACCTCGACCCCGCGGTGCTGCGCGAGTACCGGATGGTGATGCTCGACCAGCGCGGCACCGGACCGGCCGGGATCAACTGCGCGGACCTGCAGACCGCCACCGGCGGCTCGGACTTCCTCACTCCCCCGGCGGAAGCGGTCGACGCGTGCGCGGCACAGCTCGGCGCGACCCGGGACTTCTACGGCACCCCCGACACCGCGCGCGACATCGAGCTGCTCCGGCTCGCGCTGAAGGCACCGCGGCTGTCGCTGGACGGCGTGTCGTACGGGACCTTCAGCGGCGCCAACTACGCACTCGCGTACCCGTCCCGGGTGCGGTCGCTCGTGCTCGACTCCGTCGTACCGTTCAACGGTTTCGACCCGTTCGGCACCGGCGAGATGGCCGCCGCGCGGCGCATCCTCGCCGACGCCTGCCGCACCGAACCTTCGTGTACGACGGACCCGGTGGCCGACCTCGCCTGGCTGGTCCGCAATGGCGAGATCGACGGCCGGCCGATCGACGGACCGGAGTTCATCGAGGCGCTGGCGGTGCTCAGCCTGAGCTTCGTGAACCCGTCCCTGAAGGGCGTCGCGCAGCTGCTGCACGACGCGCGGAACGGTGACACCGCACAGCTGAAGGAGCTGTTCCAGCAGGCGTCCAGCCTCGGCACGCCGTACGACCAGCTGTCCGCCGGCCTGCACCTGGCGACGTTCTGCTCCGACCTGCGCTTCCCGTGGGGCACGTCCGCCGCGCCGCTCGCCGGACGCCAGGCCGCTGTGGAGGACGCCGTCTCGCGGCTGCGGCCCGAGGACCTCTACCCGTACGACGTGACGACCGCGCGGTCGCTGCTCGCCATCCAGGGCTGCCTGCGGTGGCCGCCGTCGCGCCCGTCGTCGTACCCCAAGCTGCAACGTCTGGTGGTGCCGACGCTGATCGTGCACGGCGACCACGACCTGTTCTGCCCGGTCGAGTGGGCGCGGTGGGAGTACCAGCACGCCGAGCGCGCCAAGCTCGTGATCGTCCGCGGCGGCGGCCACAGCTCCCAGAGCAACCGCACCGACTTCACCGCCCGTAACGCGGTCCGCGACTTCCTGCTGCGCTGAGGTCACGGCCGGGTCCGGATCGTGACGTCCGCGGTCACAACGGCAATGCTCGGCCGGGGCGTCCATCGGGGTGAGTCGGAAAGGACGACGCCGATGGATGCGATCTCGCAGGACCCGGGCGGCCGCGGGTTTCGGCGGCCGCATCGGCGGTGAGTACGACGCGGATCCCGGTGAGCTCCGGGCGACTGCGGGCCCGCAGACGCTGATGGCCTGCGACAACGTGCCGAACGTCGCGGCGATCACTCGCACCGCCCACTTCCGCGTGCACGGGTCGACGCTGACGCTGTACGACGATCGCTGGTCGCGCGTCGCCGCGTACGAGAAGACCGGGTAGCCGCCCGACCGGCGGTTCTGACCGGGCCACGGTCTGCGGATACGCTGTTCCCGCGTCCGGCCGTACGACGATTCCGCGGAATTGTGCGGCCGGGGTCCGGGCCCCCGTAGCTCAGGGGATAGAGCGTCGGTTTCCTAAACCGTGCGTCGCAGGTTCGAATCCTGCCGGGGGCACAAATCGGCCGCTGACCTGGGCAAACACCACAGTTTCCCCGGTCAGAGGCGGATTCCTCCGGTAGCAACTAAGGGCGTAGACACACAGTTTCGGGAGCGGTTACCAGACCGATCCGGAGGACTGTTCCATGACCACCGCTCCAACCCGCGCCCCACACCGACCGGCCCGAACCCTTCGAGCCGTCACCGACCCGGCAGGCCAGACCGCCCGCGCACAACAGCGCGACCTGTTCGCCGACATCCTGCGCGCCGAGCCGAGCAAGCGCGGCAAGCCCTACAGCGAGCGCACCATCGGCGCGTACCTGGATGCCGTCGACTCACTCGGCCGCTGGCTGACCCGCACCGGCCACCCCGATGGATTCGACACCCTGACCGTTGCCCAGTTCAACAGCTACATGTCCGACTACCTCAGGCGCCACACCCTCGGCGGCACCGTCACCAAGCAGGGCAACCTCCGGGTGTTCCTCAAGCACCTGACCGAGGAGTACGGGACCGAGGGCATCTGGGACGACCCAAAGCGGAACCGGTATGCCCGCGAGGAGGCACACCCGCCGGTCCTCGCACCCGAACTGATCACCGCACTGCTGAAGGTCACCAGCGGCAAGACCTTCGAGGACCGCCGCGACCACGCGATCATCCGCGTACTGCTCAAGGGTCCTCGGCGTCAGGAAGTCGCCAGCCTGCATGTCGAACATCTGGACCTTCAGTCGGCTGTCCGCACGGCCGCCGTGGTCGGACTGAAGGGCCGACCGGGCAGGCGCATCC
>DASXRB010000366.1:0-2816 GCA_036506875.1 Kribbellaceae bacterium
GGACTCGCCCGCGGCCGCCGGCCCCACGTCGTACCGGACCTCGTGCACAGCGACGTGTAAGGCCGCGCGGCCCCCGCACACCGACGTCCGTCAGCCCTCGGCGTCGTCCCGTTCGGCGGGAGCCGCGGAGCGGCGCCGGAGGCGGGTGGCCCGGCTGTTGAGGAGGCGGCTGGCCATCTCGGCGGGCACGTACGCGTCCATCACGGACCCGACCAGCGAACGCATGTGGTCCGGGGTGACCCCGCGGATCACGACGTCGTCGCCGACGAGGATGTCGAACCCGCCGTCGGTCCGGACGGCCTTCAGCGTCGCCCGCTCGCTGAGGCGGATCTCGATGTTGCGGGCCGCGGCCGGAGGCGTGTCGGTGGAATCCTGGTCGGACATCCACCGATGCTACGACTACCCTGCCGCTATGTCGGACCAGCACGCACCTCCGCCCAGGCAGTCCGGGACCCTGTTCGCGATCGGCGGAGCCGAGGACAAGCTCAAGAAGCGCACGGTGCTGAGGGCGTTCGTCGAGGCCGCCGGCGGCGAGCACGCGGACATCGTGGTGGTGCCCACCGCGTCCGCGCTCGGTCCCGAGGTCGTCAACGTGTACGACGCCCTGTTCCGCACGCTCGGGGCGCGTTTGGTGACCGCGGTGCGGCCGGAGACGCGTGCGGACGCCGACGACCCGTCGTACGTCGAGGCGCTGGCCGAGGCGACCGGCGTCTTCATGACCGGCGGGAACCAGCTCAAGCTGAGTGGGGTGGTGACCGGTACGGCGTTCGGCAAGGCGATCGTCGCGGCCCACGAGCGCGGCGCGACCGTGGCCGGCACGTCGGCGGGCGCGAGCATCCTGGCCGAGCACATGATCGCGTTCGGGCAGTCCGGTACGACGCCCCGGCAGCGGATGAGCCAGCTGGCCGGCGGCCTCGGGCTGGTGAAGGGCGCGATCATCGACCAGCACTTCGGCCAGCGGAACCGGTACGGGCGGCTGCTGTCGCTGGTCGCGCAGTCCCCCGCACTGCTCGGCATCGGCGTCGACGAGGACACCGCCGCGGTGATCCGCGGCGACCTGCTGGAGGTGATCGGGCGCGGCGCGGTGACGATCTTCGACGGCCGCGAGGTCCGGTCCAACGCGCACGTCGCCCGGCGCACCTCCGCGATCCTGGCCTCCGGGGTGCAGCTGCACGTGCTGCCGGCCACGGCCGCGTTCGACCTGCGAACGCGCACGCTGGTCGGGTTCGGCAGCGAGCCGCACGCGGACGACGTGGCCGGGATCGCCGCCGCCGAGCAGGACCTGCGCAGCCTGGCGGCGCGGATCGCGGCCGAGGGCGTGTCGACGAGCTACTACGAGGAGCGCAAGCGCCGGGCCAGCAAGCGCAAGCCACGCAAGTCACCGGGTAACGCGGACGGGACGCCATGACCGAGACCCCGGTCGCCGGGCCGGACCCGGACCTCACGATCGCCGAGGCGCGCGTGCACCGCGGGCCGAACGTGTGGAGCTACGAGCCGTGCATCCACCTGGTCGTCGACCTCGGGGCGCTGGAGGACTTCCCGTCCGACAAGATCCCCGGCTTCGCCGACCGGCTGCTCGGCCACCTGCCGCGGCTCGACCAGCACCACTGCTCGCGCGGCAAGAAGGGCGGGTTCGTCGAGCGGCTGCACGAGGGCACCTGGCTGGGCCACGTCGCCGAGCACGTCGCGCTGCAGCTGCAGCAGGAGGCCGGCCACGACATGCGGCGCGGCAAGACCCGGCAGGTCAAGGGTGTGCGCGGGCGCTACAACATCACCTACGCGTACGCCGACGAGACGGTCGGGCTGGCCGCCGGCGAGCTCGCGGTGCGGCTGGTGAACAACCTGGTGCTGCCGGAACCGGACTTCGACTTCACCACCGAGCTGGAGCGGTTCATCAAGGTCGCCGAGCGGGCCGCGTTCGGCCCGTCCACGCAGGCGATCGTGGACGAGGCGGTGTCGCGGGACATCCCGTGGATCCGGCTGAACACCCGCAGCCTGGTGCAGCTCGGCCAGGGCGTGCACGCGCGGCGGATCCGGGCCACGATGACGTCGCGGACGAGCTCGATCGCGGTCGACGTGGCCAGCGACAAGGAGCTCACCACCAAGCTGCTGGCGTCGGCCGGCCTGCCGGTTCCGCGCTCGGAGGCGGTCACCTCGGTCGAGGCGGCGGTGCGGTTCGCGAACAAGATCGGCTACCCGGTGGTGTGCAAGCCGCTGGACGGCAACCACGGCCGCGGCGTCTGCCTGGACCTGCGCGACGCCGACGCGGTCCGGGAGGCCTTCCCCACAGCGGCTGAGCAGTCGCGGCGCGGCAGCGTCATCGTGGAGACCTTCGTCACCGGCAAGGACTACCGCTGCCTGATCATCAACGGCCGGATGGAGGCGATCGCCGAGCGTGTCCCGGCACACGTGATCGGCGACGGCAAGCACTCGGTCGCCGAGCTGGTCGAGATCACCAACGCCGACCCGCGCCGCGGCGTCGGGCACGAGAAGGTGCTGACCCGGATCACCGTCAACAACGCCGCGGTCGAGCTGGTCCGCTCGCAGGGCTTCGAGCTGGACGACGTGCCGGAGCCCGGCACGATGGTGAAGCTCACCCTGACCGGCAACATGTCCACCGGCGGGATCTCGATCGACCGGACCTTCGAGGCGCACCCGGAGAACGTCGAGATCGCCGAGGAGGCCGCGCGGATGATCGGCCTCGACATCGCCGGCATCGACTTCATCTGCCCCGACATCGCCGAGCCGGTCCGGGAGACCGGCGGCGCGATCTGCGAGGTGAACGCGGCACCGGGCTTCCGGATGCACACGCACCC
>DASXRB010000367.1:0-1638 GCA_036506875.1 Kribbellaceae bacterium
CGGACGGCGAGCGCGGTCCGACGGGGTCAACGGCAGGTTTGATCACTCTTTGGGCAGGTGTGCCGCCAGCTCCTCGCGCTCCTGCTCCGAGACCTGGTCGGCCGGGGCGGTTTGTTCGTCACCGGGCAATGCCCCGGTCATGATGGCGACGACTTCGGACATGGTGTGCTGCTGGGGGGTCACCAGCGCGACCCGGCGGCCGAGCCGCTGGATGTGGATCCGGTCGGCGACCTCGAACACGTTGGGCATGTTGTGGCTGATCAGGACGACGGGCAGTCCCCTTTCCTTGATCCGGCGGATCAGGTCGAGGACCTGCCCGGTCTCCCGGACACCCAAGGCCGCGGTTGGCTCGTCCATGATGACCAGCTTGCTGGCGAAGGCGGCGGCGCGGGCGACGGCGACGCCCTGGCGCTGGCCTCCGGACAGGTCCTCCACCGGGTTGGTCATCGTTGGCAGGCCGATCTTCAGCTCGGTCATGTGGCGCTGGGCCTCGCGCCGCATCCCGCGCTTGTCCAGCAGCCGCAGCCACTGGCCGGCCGGCCCGCGGCGGCGGGTCTCCCGGCCGAGGAACAGGTTGCTGGCGATGTCGAGCGCCGGAGCGACGGCGAGGCCCTGGTAGACCGTTTCGATGCCGTGCCGGCGCGCTTCGATCGGGCTGTGGAACCTGACCGGTCTCTGGTCCAGGAAGATCTCGCCGTTGTCCGGGATGAGGGCCCCGGACAGCGCCTTGATCAGGGTGGACTTGCCGGCTCCGTTGTCGCCGATCACGGCGAGGACTTCGCCCTGGCGTAGCTCGAAGTCGCAGCGGTCCATCGCGGTGACGTGTCCGTACCGCTTGGTGAGCTGGCGGCCCTCGAAGACGACCTCGCCGGACGTGGTGGCCGGCGCGGTCTCGGCGGTGACGGTCATCGGGTCCTCCTGCGGGACAGCTGGTCCACGGCGACGGCGACGATCACGAGGGCACCGGTGATGAGCACCTGGTAGATCGACTTGGTGCCGATGAGCTGCAGGCCGTTGCGGATCACTCCGATGATCAGCGCACCGATCAGGGTGCCGATCACGCTGCCGCGGCCGCCGAAGAGGCTGGTGCCGCCGAGCACGACGGCGGTGATGCTGTCCAGGTTGTCGGTCTGGCCTGCGTTGGGGTCGCCGACGCCGGTCCGGGAGACCAGCAGCCAGGAGCCGACCCCGTAGATCAGACCGGCGGTGGTGTAGACGACCAGCAGCACCCGTCTGGTGCGGATGCCGGTGAGCCGGGCGGCCTCGGGTTCGTTCCCGACCGCGTACACGTGCTGCCCGGCCGCGGTCTGGCGCAGGACGAACCAGGTGACCGCGTAGAGGACCAGCATGAGCACGGTGCCGTAGGTGATGTCCGTCTGCCCGATCCGGAAGGTGTTGCCGAACCAGGTCATCTGCGTGGGCAGGCCGGAGACGGTCTGCTCGTTCGAGTAGATGTGGGTGAGGGCGAAGGCGATGTTCAGCGTGCCCAGGGTGACGATGAACGGCGGCAGGTTGATGGTGGTGACCAGGCCGCCGTTCAGCAGGCCGAAGCCGGCGCACAGCAGCAGGCCGAGCAGTATCGCGAGGAACGGGTTCAGCCCCGAGTTGACCGCCAGTCTGGTCATCGCGATGTTGCCC
>DASXRB010000368.1:0-4378 GCA_036506875.1 Kribbellaceae bacterium
GACGGTTCTTCGAGCCGCTCGGCTGGCAGGTGCGGGCCGGCGTCGTACCGCTGGATCCGGAGCTGCCGCGGTGGGGAGCGTCGCGATCTGACCGGGACCGTCACCCTGCGAGACGCCCTGAACCACCTGTACGTCCTGCTCCCGGTGCTGGACGATGCCAAGCACTACTGGGTCGGCCCCGACGAGGTCGACAAGCTGATCCGCGCCGGCGGCGGATGGCTGGCCGCGCACCCGGACAAGGAGCTGATCAGCCGCCGCTACCTCGCCCACCGGAACGCGCTCACGACCTCGGCGCTGGAACGGCTGGCGGAGGTCGACGACCTGCCCGCGGAGCAGCTGGACAACGCGCTGGAGCCGGCGGTCGAGGCGGCGCCCCGGACGTCGCTGGCGGCCGAGCGCCGCCGGATCGTGCTGGAGCTGCTGCGGGAGGCGGGGGTACGACGGGTGGCCGACCTCGGCTGCGGTGAGGGCGTGCTGCTGCGCGAGCTGCTCGCCGACCCGTCGTACACGCTGGTGATCGGCACCGACGTGTCGGCGCGGGCGCTCGCGGTCGCCGAGCGGCGGCTGCGCGTCGACGAGCTCAGCGACCGGCAGCGCGAGCGGCTGCGGCTGTTCCAGTCGTCGGTGACCTATCGCGACGAGCGGCTGGCCGGACTGGACGCCGCGGTGCTGATGGAGGTCGTCGAGCACGTCGACCCGCCGCGGCTGCCGGCGCTGGTCCGGTCGGTGTTCGGGTCCGCGCGGCCCGGTACGGTGCTGGTGACGACGCCGAACGCGGAGCACAACGTGCGCTATCCCGGCCTCGGCGAAGGCCGGATGCGGCACCCGGACCACCGGTTCGAGTGGACGAGGTCACAGTTCCGACAGTGGGCGACGGATGTGGCTGAGGCATACGGATACCACGTCAGGTTCCTGCCGGTCGGCGAGGACGATCCGGAGGTCGGGCCGCCGACCCAGCTGGCCGTGTTCACCCGCGGGGAGGCGTCATGACGAGGCTGGACGTTCCCGAGCTGTGCCTGGTCGTGCTGGTCGGCGTGAGCGGGTCGGGCAAGTCGACGTTCGCGCGGGCGCACTTCAAGCCGACCGAGGTCATCTCCAGCGACTTCTGCCGCGGCCTGGTGTCCGACGACGAGAACGACCAGGCGGCGAGCAAGGACGCGTTCGAGCTGCTGCACTTCATCGCCGGCAAGCGGCTCGCGGCCGGGCGGCTGACGGTGGTCGACGCGACCAACGTGCAGCCCGAGGCGCGCCGGCAGCTCATCGCGCTCGCACGGCAGTACGACGTGCTGCCGGTGGCGATCGTGCTCGACCTGCCGGAGAAGGTCTGCGCCGAGCGGAACGCGGCCCGGGCCGACCGGGACTTCGGCCGGTACGTGATCACCCGCCAGCGCCAGCAGCTGCGCCGCGGCCTGCGCGGGCTGCGCCGGGAGGGCTTCCGCGCCGTGCACGTGCTGAGCACGGCCGAGGAGGTCGCGGACGCGACGATCGAGCGGACCCGGCTCTACAACGACCTGCGGCACGAGACCGGACCGTTCGACGTCATCGGCGACGTGCACGGCTGCCGCGCCGAGCTGGAGACGCTGCTCACCGAGCTGGGTTATGTGCTGACGCGCGACGACGAGAGCCGCGCTGTCGACGCCGCGCATCCTGGTCGCCGTGCCGTGTTCGTCGGCGATCTGGTGGACCGCGGCCCCGACACGCCGGGCGTGCTGCGGCTCGTGATGGGGATGGTTGCCTCCAGCAACGCGTTCTGCGTGCCGGGGAACCACGAGGACAAGCTGCTGCGCGCGCTGCGCGGCCGCAACGTGAAGATCAGCCACGGCCTGCAGCAGTCGCTGGAACAGCTCGCCGCCGAGCCGGACGTGTTCCGCGCCGAGGTGGAGACGTTCATCGACGGGCTCGTCTCGCACTACGTGCTGGACGGCGGCGGGCTGGTGGTCTCGCACGCCGGGCTGGCCGAGTCGATGCACGGGCGGACGTCGGGCCGGGTGCGCGCGTTCTGCCTGTACGGCGACACCACGGGGGAGACCGACGAGTTCGGCCTGCCGGTGCGGTACCCGTGGGCCGAGGACTACCGCGGCCGCGCCGTCGTGGTCTACGGCCACACGCCGACGCCGAAGGCCGAGTGGGTCAACAACACGATCTGCGTCGACACCGGCTGCGTGTTCGGCGGCTCGCTCACCGCGCTGCGGTACCCGGAGCGCGTGCTGGTCTCGGTGCCCGCGGAACGCGAGCACTACAAGCCGGCCAAGCCGCTCGCGCCACCGCCGGCCCCGGCGCGCGAGCCGTACACGCTGGACATCACCGACGTCACCGGCCGCCGGGTGGTCGAGACCGCGCACCACGGCCGGCTGAGCGTGCGCGCCGAGCAGGCCGCGGCGGCGCTGGAGGTGATGAGCCGGTTCGCGATCGACCCGCGCTGGGTGCTGTACCTGCCGCCGACGATGAGCCCGGTGCCGACGTCGGCCGAGCCCGGCCTGCTGGAGCACCCGGCCGAGGCGTTCTCGACGTACGCGTCGATGGGCCTGGGGCAGGTCGTGTGCGAGGAGAAGCACATGGGCTCCCGCGCCGTTGCCCTGGTGTGCCGGGACGCGACGGTCGCGCCGGAGCGGTTCGGCATCGAGGGCGGCGGCGCGGTCTGGACGCGCACCGGGCGGTCGTTCTTCGGCCCCGAGCTCACCGGGCAGCTGCTCGACCGGTTGCGCACCGCGGCCGAGAAGGCGGGCCTGTACGACGACCTGGGCGCCTCCTGGCTGCTGCTGGACGCTGAGCTGCTGCCGTGGAGCGCGAAGGCCGGAGAGCTGCTGCGCGACCAGTACGCGTCGGTCGGCGCGGCCGCGCGGGCCTCGTTGCCTGTGGCAACCTCCGCGCTGGAGGCGGCGGTCGCGAACGGTATCGACGTCGGCGCGCTGCTGGAGCGGACGCGAACGCGGCAGGCCAACGCGGAGCTGTTCACCGTGGCGTACCGGCGCTACTGCTGGCCCACCGACGGCCTGGAGGGCGTCCGGTTCGCGCCCTTCCAGGTGCTCGCCACGGACGGTACGACGTACCACGACCGCCCGCACGCGTGGCACCTCGAGCTCGCCGACCGGCTGGTCGCCGCGGCCCCGGAGCTCGTCACGCCGACGCGGCGGCTGTACGTCGACACCGCCGACGCGGCATCCGTTGCCGAGGGCATCGAGTGGTGGGAAGCCCTGACCGGGGCGGGCGGCGAGGGCATGGTCGTCAAGCCGGCCGCGAACCTGGTGCGTGCCGGGAAGGGGATCGCGCAGCCGGGTCTCAAGGTGCGGGGCCGGGAGTACCTCCGGATCATCTACGGCCCGGACTACACCGAGCCGGCCAACCTGGATCGTCTCCGGCAGCGCAACCTCGGCCACAAGCGCTCACTGGCCCTCCGCGAGTACGCCCTCGGTCTGGAGGCCCTCGACCGCCTCGCCGCGGGCGAGCCCCTCTGGCGCGTCCACGAGTGCGTCTTCGCCGTCCTCGCCCTGGAGTCCGAACCCGTCGACCCGCGCCTCTGAGTGCCTCGTCAACCCAGCCGTAGATCGTGGCCTCATCCCGGTCATCGACGGCTTGGAATGCCTGAGCTCGTCTGCGACCTTTGACCCGTGGACCCCTGACCGGCCGGCTACCCGTCTTCGTTGGTCGGCAGCTCAGCGGGGATGGGAGAAGCGGTGGCCGTTATGCTGACCGTCGGGCACGGTGCCCGGTCTGCCGAAGCGCTCCTCACGGTCCTGCAGCGTGCGGATGTGGCCACGCTGATCGACATCCGGCGGTTCCCAGGCTCGCGCCGTCATCCACAGTTCGCCCGTGAGGCGCTTGCCGTGAGCCTGCCCGCAGGCGGCATCCGCTACGAGTGGCAGGGCGAGGAGCTGGGTGGCCGGCGATCCCGGCATGCGTCGTCCCGGCACGCGGCGCTCACTGACCGGGCCTTCGCCGGCTACGCCGACCACATGGACACGCCGGCGTTCCGTAGCGCCGCTCAGGCGCTCGTCAGGCGGGCGGACGCCGGCGAGCGGCTGGCCGTCATGTGCGCGGAGACCCTGTGGTGGCGATGTCACCGGTCGCTCGTCGCCGATGCCCTGGTGTGCCGCGGGGTTGACGTCGTACACCTGATCGATGTCGGACGACGCGAACCACATCGGGTGCGGCCGACGATGCGGTGCGGCGACGACGGCTGGCCGGTCTACGACGTAGCGGATACGTTGCCGCTGCAGACCAAGGGCGGAGAGGAGGACCGAGCGCATGGCATCCAGTACGAGCGCCGCCGCCCTCGTTGACCAGGTTCGCTCCGAGCTGGCACCGGTCGACGGGACGTTGGCTAGCCATTCTTTCGTCGGTGCGCTCGGCAGGGGCGAGGTTCCCACCGCGTCGTTGC
>DASXRB010000369.1:0-2244 GCA_036506875.1 Kribbellaceae bacterium
GCTACTGGGGCAAGGAAGGTCCCGAGCTCTTGGCGTGGCTGGAGGAGAAGCTGGCCGAGGACCACGTCATCGTGATGGGCGCGAACACCTACCGCACGATGTCGCAGGTCGGCACTGGAGTATTAGGGGTGCGCGAAAGTCGTGGTCGGCGGCTGTGGCGGAAAGGCGGCGAATTCAGAGAATTGCCGGTCTGAAATTCGTTCCTATGCCGAGTGCGGCAATGGCGACCCGGCCAGCTGCGTCACCAGTTCGGCGCTGAACAGCTCCGCGCTCGACAGCGCGGCCTTCAGGGCGGCGGCGGTGTCGCGGAGGCGGGCCGGCGAGGCGCCGGGACCGGCTCCCTGAGGCTGTTCGGCGGCCTGCGCGAGCCTGGCCTGCAGCACGTCGGCCAGCTCGCCGAGCACGGCGAGATGCTGGGTCGTGGCCGCGGTCAGTTCGTCGACGACCTTGTCAGGCTGAATATCGATGGCCCGCTGGCGGACCACCACCTCGGCGACGAGCACGGTCGCGGCTCGGAGCGCCGCATCCGCCTTTTCCGTGCCATTTGTCCTCACGCGCGCAATAGTTGGCCCGCGCACGTCCGCTGTCAACAAATTGCGGGCGAATTGGACTTTTATGTCAGCGGATATCGACGTAGCGTGATTTTACGAGCGCGTAGCGTCGACATGAGTGGTGTTGTCCGCCTCGCCTGCGCAACTCGTCCGGCAGCGTCCCAGAAGCTAGCGTTGGCCGGGTGCGGATCGCTACCTGGAACGTGAACTCGGTCAAGCAGCGGATGCCGCGGTTCCTGCCGTGGCTGGACCAGCGGCGGCCGGACGTGGTGTGCCTGCAGGAGACGAAGCTGGACGACGACGCGTTCGACGAGCTGCTCGGCGGGCCGCTGGCCGACCGCGGGTACGCGGTCGCGCGGCACGGCGAGGGCCGCTGGAACGGGGTGGCGATCCTGTCCCGCGCCGGGCTGAACGACGTGGTCACCGGCGTGGCCGGCGCGCCAGGGTTCCCGGACCCGGAGGCGCGCGCTGTCGCGGCCACCTGCGGCGGGGTCCGGGTGCACTCGCTGTACGTACCGAACGGGCGCGTGCCGGACTCGGAGCACTACCGCTACAAGCTCGCCTGGCTGGCCGCGCTGCGCGAGGTGGTGGCGGCCGGGCCGGACGCGGCGGTCGTGTGCGGCGACATGAACATCGCCCCGGCCGACGCCGACGTCTTCGACCCGGACGCGTACATCGGCCAGACGCACGTCACCGCTCCCGAGCGCGCGGCACTCGCCGACCTCCAGGCGCTCGGCCTGCGTGACGTCGTCCGCGACCGGTGGCCGGACAGCCGGGTCTTCACGTACTGGGACTACCGCGCCGGCATGTTCCACAAGGACCTCGGGATGCGTATCGACCTGGTGCTGGCGAGCGCTCCCGTCGCGGCCCGGGTCCAGGCCGCGTGGGTGGACCGGCTCGCCCGCAAAGGCACCGGCCCGAGCGACCACGCGCCGGTGATCGTGGACCTGGACGAGGCGCCCGACGGCGACATCGGCCCCGTCGTACCGCCGCCGTCGGCACCGGCCGCCAAGCGCGGCGCGAACCGGCTCCCGCAGGCGCGCTGACCGCGTTAGGGTGCGTCGCATGGACAACCTGCCCGACCGCCCGTCCAACCCGCACGCGCACCTGCGCGCCTCCGACGACGACCGGGACCGGGTCGTCGACGTGCTCCGCGAGGCGCTGGCCGCGGGCAAGCTGGACCAGGTCGAGCACGCCGAGCGGCTCGAGGCGACGTTCATGGCCAAGACCCTCGGCGAGCTGGAGCCGATCACCGCCGACCTCGCCGTGCCCGGCCGGACGGCCCGGCCGGTCGCCCCGGCGCCGTCGGACCAGATCGAGCTCGCCGCCGACCCGGACGCCAGCTTCGAGTCCGTGCTGGGCATCTTCGGGGGCAGCGAGCGCAAGGGCCGCTGGCGGGTCAAGCGCCGGACCAACGTCGTCTGCGTGTTCGGCGGCCACGACTTCGACATGACCGAGGCGACCTTCGAGGCCCGTGAGGTGACGCTGTGGACGTTCGCGCTGTTCGGCGGCGTCAACGTCACGGTCCCCGACAACGTGGAGATCCGCACCGAGGGCATGGGGATCTTCGGCGGCTTCGGCGCCGAGCACAACGAGGACGCCGACCCGAACGCGCCCGTCGTCGTCCTCAAGGGCCTCGCCGTCTTCGGCGGCGTCGGCGGCCAGACCTCCTCTCGCCGCAAGAGGCACGAGC
>DASXRB010000370.1:0-4632 GCA_036506875.1 Kribbellaceae bacterium
GCTCGCCGGGTACCGGTCCCACGGCGACGACCCAGACGGCGAGGACGGCGGCACTGCCGGCCAGTGCCGCCGCCAGTGCCGGACGCCTGGACTCCAGCGTCATCCGGGCACCGGCCGTCACGACTGCCCGGACAGCCAGTCCGGCAGGTCGGCGATCGAGTCCAGCACGGCCTGCGGCGTCACACCGCCGTCCAGGTCCGCGTCGCTGAACTTGCCGGTGCGCACCAGGACGCCGGACAGGCCGGCTCGTTGCGCGCCCTCGACGTCGGTGCGGATGTCGTCGCCGACCATGACCGCGCCGGAGGCCGGCACGCCCAGGGTCCGGACGGCGAGCCCGTAGAACTCCGGGTCGGGTTTGCCCATCACGACGGCGGTCGTCCCGGCGGCGTACTCCAGGGCGCGCACGAACGCGCCCGCGTCCAGCCGCAGGCCGTCGGAGGCGCGCCAGTACCGGGTCATCCCGAGCGCGACCAGCACCGGCCGCGGCTCGCTCATCAGCAGCCGGAACGCCCGGTTCAGCGTCTCGAACGACCAGCCCGGCCCCAGGTCGCCGACGACCACGCTCGACGCGCCGTCGCCGGTGCCGGCCGGGAGTGGGCCGAGGTCGGCGAACTCGGCGGCCGTCTCGTCGGGGACGAAGAGCGCCGGACGACCCGGCGCGGACTCGCGCAACCAGGCGACGGCCGCCACCGCGGGAGTCAGGATCTCGTCCGCCCGTGCCTCGACGCCGAACCCCGCGAGCTTGGCGACGATCGCGTCGCGCGGCCGC
Organism: Kribbellaceae bacterium; assembly: GCA_036506875.1. Taxonomy (GTDB): domain Bacteria; phylum Actinomycetota; class Actinomycetes; order Propionibacteriales; family Kribbellaceae; genus DASRHY01. Next base: position 770 of record DASXRB010000370.1, read on the forward strand.
GACGTGGTGTTGGTGAGGAACAGGTGCGGGATATCGTGCCGCCGCAGCCAGGCGACCGCGCCGGCCGCTCCGGGCACCGGCTCGTCCCCGACGTACAGGACGCCGTCGAGGTCGAGCAGGATCCCGGGCACCGCACCTCCCGACCGGTCTCCCACGGGAGCCACGGTAGACCGGGCGGCGGCCGATCGGCACCCGTCCTGATCGAGGGGAAGGTTTTGTCGGAGCGCCTCGTTAGCATGGTCGCGCCTGGCTTGAACCCACCCGTGACCAGCCTGAAAGAGGTCCTGTGGCTGACCGTCTGATCGTGCGCGGCGCGCGCGAGCACAACCTCAAGGACGTGTCCCTCGACCTGCCGAGGGACGCGATGATCGTGTTCACCGGCCTGTCCGGGTCGGGCAAGTCGAGCCTGGCGTTCGACACGATCTTCGCCGAGGGCCAGAGGCGGTACGTGGAGTCCCTGTCGGCGTACGCCCGGCAGTTCCTCGGCCAGATGGACAAGCCGGACGTCGACTTCATCGAGGGCCTGTCGCCGGCGGTCTCGATCGACCAGAAGTCGACCTCGCGGAACCCGCGGTCGACGGTCGGCACGATCACCGAGGTGTACGACTACCTCCGCCTGCTGTTCGCGCGCGCCGGCCGGCCGCACTGCCCGGAGTGCGGGGAGCCGATCGCCCGGCAGACCCCGCAGCAGATCGTCGACCGGGTGCTGGAGCTGGAGGAGGGCTCCCGGTTCCAGGTGCTCGCGCCGGTCGTGCGCGGCCGCAAGGGGGAGTACCTCGACCTGTTCCGGCAGCTCAGCGGCCAGGGCTTCTCCCGGGCGCGGGTGGACGGCGAGACGTACCAGCTGACCGAGCCGCCGAAGCTCGACAAGCAGAAGAAGCACACCATCGACGTCGTCGTCGACCGGCTCGCGGTGAAGGCGTCGGCGAAGCAGCGGCTCACCGACTCCGTGGAGACCGCGCTCGGGCTGTCCGGCGGGATCGTGACCCTCGACTTCGTCGACCAGGACCCGAAGGACCCGCACCGGGAGCGCCGGTTCTCCGAGCGGCTCGCCTGCCCGAACGACCACCCGCTGCAGCTCGACGAGCTGGAGCCGCGGTCGTTCTCGTTCAACTCGCCGTACGGCGCCTGCACGGCGTGCTCCGGTCTCGGCACCCGGATGGAGGTCGACCCCGAGCTCGTCATCCCCGACCCGGAGAAGTCGCTGGACGAGGGCGCGATCCAGCCGTGGGCGGGCGCGAACGTCTCGCAGTACTTTGAGCGGCTGCTCGGCGCGCTCGCCGACGAGCTCGGGATCAGCACCCGGACGCCGTTCGCCGAGCTGCCGGCCAAGGCGAAGAAGGCGCTGCTGTCCGGGCACGACCGGCAGGTCCACGTCCGCTACAAGAACCGGTACGGGCGGGAGCGGTCGTACTACACCACCTTCGAGGGCGTGATCCCGTACGTCGAGCGCCGGCACGCGGAGGCGTCCAGCGACACCAGCCGGGAGCGGTTCGAGGGCTACATGCGCGAGGTGCCGTGCCTGACCTGCGACGGCGCCCGGCTGAAGCCGATCTCGCTCGCCGTCACCGTCGGCGGCAAGAACATCGCCGAGATCAGCGCGCTGCCGATCGACGGGGTGAAGGACTTCCTGTCCGATCTCGACCTGACCCCGCGCGAGCGGCAGATCGCCGAGCGGGTGACCAAGGAGATCGGCGAGCGGCTGCAGTTCCTGCTCGACGTCGGCCTGGACTACCTGACCCTGGACCGGCCGTCGGGCTCGCTGTCCGGCGGTGAGGCGCAGCGGATCCGGCTCGCGACCCAGATCGGCTCCGGCCTGGTCGGCGTGCTGTACGTCCTCGACGAGCCGTCGATCGGGCTGCACCAGCGCGACAACCGCCGGCTGATCGACACCCTGGTCCGGCTGAAGAACCTCGGCAACACACTGATCGTGGTCGAGCACGACGAGGACACCATCGACCACGCCGACTGGGTCGTCGACATCGGCCCGGGCGCCGGCGAGCACGGCGGCCAGATCGTCGTGTCCGGCACCGTCGAGGACCTGCGCAACCACCCGGACTCGCTGACCGGCGCCTACATCTCGGGGCGGCGCGAGATCCCGATGCCGCCGGTGCGACGGCCGCGCACCGAGGGCCGCGAGCTGACCGTGTACGGCGCCCGTGAGCACAACCTCAAGGACATCGACGTCACCTTCCCGCTCGGCATGTTCGTCGCCATCACGGGTGTATCCGGGTCGGGCAAGTCGACGCTGGTGAACGACATCCTCTACACGTCGCTGGCCAAGCAGATCTACGGCGCGCGGGACGTGCCCGGCCGGCACACCAAGATCGACGGGCTGCACCATGTGGACAAGGTCATCCACGTCGACCAGTCGCCGATCGGCCGGACCCCGCGGTCCAACCCGGCGACGTACACCGGTGTGTTCGACAACATCCGCAAGCTGTTCGCGGAGACGCCCGAGGCGAAGGTCCGCGGCTACCAGCCCGGGCGGTTCTCGTTCAACGTCAAAGGCGGCCGCTGCGAGGCCTGCTCCGGTGACGGCACGCTGAAGATCGAGATGAACTTCCTGCCCGACGTCTACGTGCCGTGCGAGGTCTGCCACGGTGCGCGGTACAACCGCGAGACGCTCGAGGTGCACTACAAGGGCAAGACCATCGCCGACGTGCTCGACATGTCGATCGAGGAGGCGGCCGACTTCTTCGCCGCGATCCCGGCGATCGCCCGGCACCTGGTCACGCTGAACGAGGTCGGCTTGGGCTACGTCCGGCTCGGCCAGCCGGCGCCGACCCTGTCCGGCGGTGAGGCGCAGCGGGTCAAGCTCGCCTCCGAGCTGCAGAAGCGCTCCACCGGCCGCACCGTCTACGTGCTCGACGAGCCGACCACCGGCCTGCACTTCGAGGACATCCGCAAGCTGCTGCTGGTGCTGAGCAGCCTGGTGGACAAGGGCAACACGGTGCTGGTGATCGAGCACAACCTCGACGTGATCAAGACCGCCGACTGGATCGTCGACCTCGGCCCGGACGGCGGCGTCCGCGGCGGCACCCTGGTCGCGGAGGGCACGCCCGAGGAGGTCGCGGCCAACCCGTCGTCGTACACCGGCCAGTTCCTCGCCGAGATCCTCGCCGGCCGCGCCACCAAGCCCAGCGCCAAGGCCGCGACCGCGAAGAAGGCGACCACCCGGAAGCCGGCCGCCAAGAAGGCGCCCGCCCGCAAGGCGGCGGCCGCGAGGAAGTCCGCGCCGCGGGGCTGAACATCCCGCGGGACACGAAATGGCCAGGGGTGAACCCGTGGGCGCCGCGCTTCGTTGTACGGGTGTCATGAGGTAGTGGAACGTTCAGTGATCGCCCGCACACCGGTTGGAAGGACTGATTCCGATGAGCACGACGCCCGAGGCATCCACCCCGGACGAGAACCTGCACGACCGGCGGACCGTACTGCGCGGCGCCGCCGCGGTCGGGCTGGCCGGGGCGGCGGTTCCGCTGCTCGCGGCGTGCGGCGGCAGCGACTCCGGGGCGAAGACCGACCCGTCGGCGAGTGCGCCGGCGAGCTCCGAACCGGCCAGTACGGCGCCGACCAGCGCACCAGCCTCGTCAGGTGGCGGCGAGGTGCTCGGGCCGGTGAGCGACGTCCCGGTCGGTGGCGGGAAGATCTACGCCGACGCCAAAGTGGTCGTGACGCAGCCCACGGCGGGCCGGTACAAGGGTTTCAGTGCGGTCTGCACCCACAACGGCTGTATCCTTGCCGATGTCGCCGGGGGGACGATCAACTGCGGCTGCCACGGTAGCAAGTTCAAGATCGCCGACGGATCCGTAGCGAATGGTCCCGCGAGCAGCCCGCTCGCGTCGGTCCAGGTGACAGTGAAG
>DASXRB010000371.1:0-3322 GCA_036506875.1 Kribbellaceae bacterium
TCCTCGGACCGCATCGCGGGGGAGTGCGTGGTCCAGTACGACGCGACGCCGGACAGGCCCGGCTCGTGCGCCATCCGCTGGGTCAGTGTCGTACCGGCTGTCGCGACCTGGTCGACCGGCCGGCCCGCGTCGACCAGCAGCACGACGTTGGTCTGGTCGCCGAACTTCGCGGCCAGCGTCCTGGCCGCCCGGGTGGACTCGGCGCCGGGGTCGTCGAACCCGCCGCCCTGAAGCTTGCTGAAGGCAGCTGTCCCGAGGACGGCGGCGCCGGCGAGGACGAGCACGGTGACGACCAGCACCAGCCGTGCGCGTCGTACGACGAACTCCCCCACGCGATGGAACATGGATCCACTCCAATGTGTGCAGATGTAAACTTTATGGGCGTTAACTTGTCACGCATGTGGGCGGGTGTCAACATCAAGCGCATGAAGTCTCGGGACGCGTACCACCACGGCGACCTGCGCAACGCGCTGGTCGGCGCCGCCGCGCGGCTGGCCGCGGGCGGCGGGCCGGCCGCCGTCACGGTGCGCGCGGCGGCCCGGGATGTCGGGGTGACGCCGACCGCGGCGTACCGGCACTTCGCGAACCACGTGGCGCTCCTCGACGCGGCGAAGCATGAGTGCACGCGCCGGATGGCGGAGGCCATGCGCAAGCGGCTGGACGCGACCCCGGCGGAGCCGGACCCGGTGCGGTCAGCGGTGCTGCGGCTGGAGGCGATCGGGCGCGGCTACGTGGACTTCGCGATCGCCGAGCCCGGGCTGTTCCGGACCGCGTTCTGCCTGGGCGAGATGGAGGGGAAGGCGGAGGTCCTCACCGGCCATAAGCCGGCCGGCGAGGATGTCGGTGTGGACGAGCCGCACGCGATGCTGCTCGACCTGATCGACCAACTGGTGCGGCTCGGGTTCTTCACCGAGGAGCAGCGGCTCGGCGCGGTGGTGAGCGCCTGGTCCCTGGTCCACGGCCTGGCCATGCTCCTCATCGAGGGCCCCCTCGCCGGCGTCCCCGACGACGCCCGCACCGCCGTCATCGACGAAGCCCTCGCCAGCTACTCCCGCGCCTTCTGGAACGCCGGCCACCACTGACTTCCCCGGTGAACGGCCGGGGGAGGGGGGTCAGGCCTGGCCGCGGCGGAGGGCGAGGATGTGGGCGGGTTCGACGTTGGGGTCGAGACGCACGTAGTTGTGCTGGCCCCATCGCCAGGTCGAGCCGCTCGCCTCGTCGTACACGGTGAAGCTGTCGTCCCAGCCCATCCCCAGTGCCGGCATGTCGAGGTGCACCACCGACTCGCGCGCGGCGTGCGGGTCGGTGTTGACGACGACGATGACGGTGTCGGTGTGGCCGTCGGGCGTTGCGATCCGCTTGGAGTAGCACAGGATCGCATCGTCCTCGACGTTGTGCAGCGTGAGGTTGCGCAGCTGCTGCAGCGCGGGGTGCCGGCGTCGTACGGCGTTGAGCATCGTCAGGTACGGCGCGAGGGTGCGGCGCTCCCGCTCGGCCGCGTCCCAGTCACGCGGGCGGTACTGGAACTTCTCGGTGTCCAGGTACTCCTCCGAGCCGGGTCGCAGCGCGACGTGCTCGTACAGCTCGTAGCCGGAGTAGACACCCCACGACGGCGACGCCGTGGACGCGATCGCGGCACGGACCTTGAACGCGGCCGGGCCGCCGTACTGCAGGTAGGCGTGCAGGATGTCCGGGGTGTTGACGAACAGGTTCGGCCGCATGAAGTGGCCGGTCTCGGTCGTCACCTGGGTGAGGTACTCCTCCAGCTCCCACTTGGTGTTGCGCCAGGTGAAGTAGCCGTACGACTGGTGGAAGCCGACCTTGGCGAGCATCTGCATCATCGGCGGCCGGGTGAACGCCTCGGACAGGAAGATCACGTCCGGGTCGGTCTTGCGGACCTCGCCGAGCAGCCACTGCCAGAAGATCACCGGCTTGGTGTGCGGGTTGTCCACCCGGAACACGGTCACGCCGTGGCTGATCCACAGCTTCACGATCCGCAGCACCTCGGCGTAGATGCCCTCGGGGTCGTTGTCGAAGTTCAGCGGGTAGATGTCCTGGTACTTCTTCGGCGGGTTCTCGGCGTACGCGATCGTGCCGTCGGCCCGGATGCTGAACCACTTCGGGTGCTCGGTCACCCATGGGTGGTCCGGGGATGCCTGCAGCGCGAGGTCGATCGCGACCTCCAGGCCGAGTTCTCCTGCCTGGGCGACGAAGTCGTCGAAGTCGTCGAACGTGCCCAGGTCGGGGTGGATCGCGTCGTGCCCGCCCTCCTTGGCGCCGATCGCCCACGGCGAGCCCGGGTCGCCGGGTTTCGGGTCCAGGGTGTTGTTCGGGCCCTTGCGGAACGACGTCCCGATCGGGTGGACCGGCGGCAGGTAGACGATGTCGAAGCCCATCCTCGCGATCGCCGGCAGCCGGCCCGCCGCGGTCTTGAAGGTGCCGGAGGTCCAGGTCTTCGTCTTCTCGTCGTACGACGCTCCCTCCGACCGCGGGAAGAACTCGTACCAGGAGCCGTAGAGGGCGCGTTGCCGGTCGACCCAGACCTGGTAGTCGGCCGACGCCGTGACGAGCTCGCGGACCGGGTACCGGCTAAGGGCGGCGTCCACCTGGGCCGAGACGCCGGCGGCCAGCCGCGCCTCGGCCGGGAGCTCGGTGTTGGCCAGCGTGCGGGCGGCGTCGGCGAGCGTGTCGCGGTCGGCGCGGACCGCGGCCGGCACCGCGGCGGCCGCGCGGTCGAAGAACGCCGCGCCCTCGGCGAAGGTGAGGTCGACGTCGATCCCGGCAGGGATCTTGATCTCGGCGTTGTGCCGCCAGGTGTGGTATGGATCGCCCCAGCCCTCGACCGCGAACGTGTGCAGCCCGGGCTCGGTGAGGGCGACCTCGACCGACCAGCGGTCCGTGCCCTTCGCGCCCGGCGTCATCAGCACCCGTCTGACCTGGCCGCTCGGAGAGGTCAGGACGACGTTCGCGTTGACCGCGTCGTGTCCCTCGCGGAACACGGTGGCCGAGATCGTGAACGTCTCACCGACCGAGGCCTTGGCCGGGTACTCCCCGGCATCGACGACGGGCTCGACAGCAGTGATGGGTATGCGTCCGGTCACGGTCCCGACGTTATCGGTTCTCCGCCCTTCGCACTCCCCACAGTGTGGTGCAGGTCTCGCGGCGGTGCGTTTCGTCTGGTGCCTGCGGGGGATGAGTGAACGTAGGCCGCGGGGACCCCTGCAAAAGTTTTCTCATGTTGCAAGAAACACGCAGCCAGGGGCTGTACTTGTGCGGCTGGGCTTGTACGGTGTCCCGGTGCGCGCTATCCGACGCTTCTCCG
>DASXRB010000372.1:0-2277 GCA_036506875.1 Kribbellaceae bacterium
GGTCGTCGACCCGCAGCCCAAGGCCACCCGGCCCGTTCCGCCCGGGACCGGCGGCCACCCACCGAGCCTGGACCGCCCCCGAGCAGCACGCCCCTGGCGCGCCGCCGACCTGCGATAGTCCGGTCAGCTGAATACCCCCGATCCGCTTTATCACCCCATCGGCAAACTGGGCTCCTGAGCGGGTGTTCACGCCGTCGTCGGTCGACGCCTCGCAAGCAGATGGCTCAAACCTGAGCCGGTAGTCCAGTCCCCGCCGCGGCCGCGATCGAGCGCCGCTGGCCTATTCACGTCGCCGTCGGCGCGACCTCCGATGATGAGGCCTGCTACGGCGCGTCCGGCGGCGGGAGGGCAAGACGAGTTGCCACCAGGCGAGCCGGTCGGGAGAGTCCTGCGGGACGGTCCGATCCAGCACGACCACGATCAGCACGACGAGGACGATCAGCCACGCCGGGACGCCGCGCCACGCCAGCGCCGCGGTACCTGCACCACCGGTGATGACCTTGCCAATTTCCTTCATGCAGTTGCCCTCGGCCTCGGCGCTCGTGGGATTGAGCTCGTCGAGTTCAGGGTCTGCGGGCCGTCCAGTCACTCTCTCTGCGGCCGCGCGCGGACCCGTTCGCCGGGGGCGTGCTCACCTCCTCACCGCTTAGGCGGTCTCGGGTCGACCCCGGCAGGGAACGGTCCGGGATCGCGGGCGCCAGTCGGGTATCGAGGACATCGACCTGTACCGATCGTGGAGCACTGCCACGCCACGGGCCGTGTCCGCGGCATCGTGTGCCGCTGGTGCAACACCAGGATCGCGTTCGTGGAAGGCGGGATTACCAACCGCCGCGTGGTGTACCGCCGGGGCTACGGCTGCGCGTGCGTCGAGGGCGGTTCTGCCCGGGCGACGCAGACGGCCGCACTTGAGCTCGCGACCTACAGGTATATCGACCATGCGATGGACATCGCGGGCGCGGACCCGCGTCGAGCGTTCGCGGTGCTCGCCAGCGACCCGTATCCGAGCTGACATGGCTAGTTTCACCAGCCCCCGGGGGACCGCTTTGTCACTAACCATCCGCTCAGCGGATCGGTCGTGGCGCGCCGTGACGTATCCGGCGTATCCGGCAGGATGTTTCGCCTCGCCGAATCTGCGTCTACATTTGTATACGGTAGTGGTGTGGAGGAGACGTATCGCTTCGATGAGGACAGCTACCAGCACCTGGCCGCGGCCGGGATCGGCTGGCAATCGGTATTGGATGCGCTGCGTGCCCGGCCGCGGTGGCGCCAGCACATCGGTGCCGTGCTGCGCATCGCCGCACCCGATCGCAGCGGGCGGTGGCTGGGCGTGGCGCTCATCGAGAAGGACGACGAGCAGTACCTGGTCGTAGGCGCTCGCGCGCTGGACGAGTCCGAGGCCGAGGCCGTGCGCCGGCTGCTGGAACAGGGAGGATCGTGATGGCTGCAAACACCGATGACGCGCTGCGCGCCCTGCAAGAGCGGGACTGGAGCGGCGGTGAGGCCGACACCGAGCCCAGCGCAGCCTCGACCGTGTTCTCCGCGCGGCTGAAGGGTGAGCTGGCCGACTGGGTCGCCGCCGAGTCCGACCGGCGCGGAGTCAACCCGAGCGTGGTGATCCGCGACGCGGTCGCCGCCGCCCGGGCGGCCGCGACCGCCGACGAGCCGATCACCGTGACCCGCGGCGACCTGCACCGCCTCATTGACCGGTTCCCCGCCGCGTAGCTTGGCCGGCGGCAGAGGGAAGCGCAAGCCGGATCGTCCGGCCGTTCGGTCGGGGGTCTGTGGCCTGCGTCCTCGCGTGGCTGGTCGTTTACCGGCGCAGCGCGGTGGTGCGGGCGGCGTCCGGGGTCGTTGGCGACGGGGGAGGCTGGCGCCGGTCTTGATGCTGTGGTGCGGCGCCGGAGTGCGGCGGCAGCGTCGTGCTGCGGTTGAGATCTGTCTCGGCAAGGACGCGGTAGCGCAGCTCAGCGGCGGCGTTGCGCGCGGGCAGCGGGCCGACGGCGGCCGCGATCCGTGGTAGTTCCTGTTCGACGTCGACGCCGTGCGCGACGGCCGTGTCGAGTGTTGCGGCGAGGGCACTCCAGCCGTCTTCGGTGAGTATGTCGGCGCGGATGGTGCCGATGAGTGTGCGCCAGCGGTCTTCTGGGCGTTGCTGTTCGGCGCTGTCGGCGGGGTCGCCGCGGGTGTCGGTCACGCTGCTCGGGTCGTCGGGATGTTCGGCGAGTTTGCGTCGGGCGGCGTCGTCTGTCGCTACCCGGTCGGCCTGGTCGGAGGTCT
>DASXRB010000373.1:0-2291 GCA_036506875.1 Kribbellaceae bacterium
TGACGGTGTCGCTGGGCACGAGCTTGGTGAGGTCGACGTCGGTGCGGTCGAGGTAGTAGCGGGTGGGCAGGCCGGTCTCGAACAGCGCGATGTGCGAGTGCGCCTCGGCGAGCACGACGCCGTCCAGCTCGATCCGGACCGGCCGGTTGGAGCGCACGCAGTCGACCCGCGTGTAGGGGTTGCGCGGGTGGACGATGACCGGCTCGTCCTCCTCGTACCAGCTGTCCAGCCCGTCCCAGTCGAAGCGCACGGTGCCGGCGATGCCCTCGACGGCCGAGTCCTTCAGCACGCTGGCGACCGCCGGCCGGTAGTCGTCGCCGAGGCGCAGCCCGTGTACCTGGAAGGTGCCGCGCCGGTTCCGCCTCACCTCGTCCTCGTCGACGAGTACGCCGGGCGCGATGTCGTCCAGCGGGATGTAGTACTGCGGGTAGTTCGGGTTCTCCCACACGTAGAGCGCCCGGGTCGTGTCGAAGACGGGTTCGCCGCCGACGAACCCGCGGATCCGCCGCGGCACCGGCTCGACGTGGTTCACCCTGGTCGGCATCGCCGGATAGTCCCTCACGCTCGGCTCCCTTGATCGTGCGGTCTCGCTATGGACAACGCCGCGCGTGGCGGCCTCCATTCCCCTGGCTCATACTGGCGCCGGCGTCCCTCGGCCCCGGTCAGCGGATGACCCTCACTACCGTGCCGTCGGCGACCGTGGAGCCATGCAGCGACCAGACCATCTTCGCCGGGCCTGAGGGAACATCCGTGCCGACGTCGAGCCGCATCGCGAACCGCACCGACCCGCCCGCGGGGATGACCGCCGCCGTGGCGCAGTTCAGCCGGTAGTCGCCGCGCGCGCCGCCGAGGGCCTCCGCGTAGGCCGGGCACGGGTCGAACGTGACGTCGGCCGTCCCGGTGTTGGCCAGCTCGACGACGTAGTCCAACGGCTCGCCCGCGCGCACGGTCGCCGGGACCCCTTCAAGGCGCGCCTGCAGGGTGGGCCACGGCTCGGGAGGCTCCGCCGGCGGCTGCACCGCGCGGAACCACGTGCCGATGCGGAACGGGCACGTGGAGTCGAGCCGGTCCGCGACGTCGAACGTTGTGCGGTCGGCGAGCGTGATCTGGACCCGGCGGTAGGTGGTCGTGCTGGCGGGGGCACCACCCTCGCAGCTCAAGGATGTCTCGATCGTGAGCGCCGCCTGCTCCCGTGGGCCGATCGTTGCCGGGCGCTCCCCGCTGTACAGCTGGTCGAAGAAGGTTCCGCCCTTCGCCGGGACGGGCACCCGGGTGCCGGCACCGTTGAGTCCCGTCAACTCCGGGGAGCCGGAGAGGGTGCACCGACTCGGGCCTGCGTTCTCCACGTGGACGACATTGCCGGTATGGCCCGTCGCGCCCTCCCTGTCGACGCCGACCAGCCGCAGGTCGGCGCCTTGGCACGCCAGGGCCGCAGGCCGCGGGGAGGAGATCACCGGCGGCGGAGGAGCGTAAGGCGCGACCCGCGCATCCAGCCAGGGGACGGCGCCGGCGGAAGCCGGACGCCCATCCCCGGTGAGCACCGCGGACAGCCCGGCCACCAGGACCGCCGCGAGCGCCGCGGCCGAGGCAGCCGCGACGCGGCGTCGGGCACGCCGCCGGGAAACGCCGGTGTGGACGCGTTCGATGATGTCCGGCGGGGAGGCGAGCGACCGCCGCGGGTCGCGCAGTATCCGCCGCAGGTCCTGTTCGAGCTGGTCCGTCACCGCGGGCCGCCCGCCGTCAACGCCTGCCGCAGCCGCGCCAGCCCCCGGGAGCCGTTGCTCTTCACCGTGCCGACCGAGCAGTCCAGCACCCGAGCCACCTCGACCTCGGTGAGGTCCTCGTAGAAACGCAGCACGATCACAGCGCGCTGTTTGGGCGGCAGCGTCGCGAGCAGCCGCCACAGGGTCTCGTCGGGCCTGTCCGCCGACGGGTCCTCGTATGCCGTCTCCGGCACGGCCGCGGCGAGGCGTTCGCGGCGTAGCCACCGCCACCAGCTGACATACCTGGTCGTGATGATACGCAAGACGTAGCCCTCCGGGTCGTCCTTGCGCCGGACCCTTGACCAGGCCACCCCGGTGCGTTCGAGGGCGTCCTGCACCAGGTCCGCGGCCAGCTCCTGATCGCCGGTCAGCGCGTGCGCGAAGCGCAGCAGCGCGGCGTGTCGGGCCCGGATGAACGCGTCGAAATCGCCCGTGGCCTCCCACCGGGTCACCACTGGCTCGGGCAGCGCGGTGTCGTCGGTCATCGTCGCCTCCCGCACATCCCTAGGACGCACGGGACCGCCTCCA
>DASXRB010000374.1:0-1518 GCA_036506875.1 Kribbellaceae bacterium
GTCTCCACCGGCTGCTCCTCGGTATCACGGCTCACGCCGCTCACCATAGTGCCCGCGGAGGCCGGATCAGCGGCTCGTCGTCACGTGCGCGGCCAGACCGGCGGCGGCCTCCGGCGCCCGGTCGGCCAGCAGCCCGACACCCGCCAGCACGTAGTCGGCGTCGACGACGGTCCGCGGCGAGTCCGGGACCAGCCAGCCCTCCGCGCGGGCTCCGGTCGCGGTGGCGCGCAGCACCCGCTCGGCCACCTCGGGCGGGTTGTGCCGCAGCACCCCGCCGGACCCGACCAGCAGGTCCACCTCGCGCAGGTCCTTGCCGGACCGCTCCACGACCCGGCCGTCAGGCCCGAACTGCACCCGCTGCCGTCCCGCGTGCCGGCGCAGTGCCATCGTCACCGCGACGGTTGCCAGCCGCTCGTCGTACTCCCGCTCCCCCGCGTCCGCGGGCAGGAACGCCGGGTCCTCGTGCCGCCGCTTCGCGGCCTCCCGGAACCCCTCGTCGCCGGCGTCCACCAGCCCGGCGGCTACCCCGGCCTCCACCACGGGTACGGCGTTCCACCGCATCCCCAGGTCGCCCTCGACCGTGCGCGTCACGGGGTGAGTGGCGACCACCTCGCGCCCGAGGTTCGCGTCCTCCGGGTCGAGCTCGACCACCGAGTGCACATCCGTGGTCGCGCCGCCGACGTCGACCACCGCGACGTCCCCGTGCAGCCCGGCGAGCAGCTCGACCCCACGCAGTACGACGTCCGGCGTGGCGGCCCGCACCAGCTGTCCGAACGCCTTGTCCCTGGACAGGTTCTTGCCGCCGATCACGTGCGCCAGGAACATCTCCCGGATCGCGGCCCGCGCCCCGTCCGGCGCGAACACCCCGATCTGCGGTACGACGTTGGCCGCCGCGACGTGCGGCACTCCGCCCGCCGCCAGCAGCTCCGCGACCTCGTCGCGCGCGTCGATGTTGCCGGCGGCAACGACGGGACGCCGCCAGCGGTACGTCGCGAGCACCTGCGCGGCCCGGGTGTAGACCGCCGCGTTCCCGCCGTCGGTACCTCCGACCAGGAGCACGACGTCCGGCCTCTCGGCCCGCAGTTCCTTCAGCGACGACGCCGTCAGCCCGCCGCTGACGACCGCGACCACCCGGCCGCCGCTGCTCAGCGCGACCCGGCGGCCGGCCTCCGCGGTGACCAGCTCCTCGTTGCCGACCACCGCGATCCGCAGCCCGCCACCGGCGCTGGAGCAGGCCAGCACCTCGGCGCTCGCCGACACCGGATCGGCGGCGATGAGTTGCTCACGGCAACGAAGCCAGCCGGTCATCACGTCGGTGTCGATCGTGGTGCGGTGCTCGGCCCGCGCGACCAGCTCGCCGGAGCCGGCGTCGACCGCGACCGCCTTGGTGAACGTCGAGCCGAAGTCGACGCAGACGAAGCGCCCGGTCACCCCAGTGCTTGCTCGAGGTCGGTGAGCAGGTCGTCGGCGGTCTCGATGCCGACGCTCAGCCGGATCAGGTCGGCCGGGACCTCCAGC
>DASXRB010000375.1:0-2457 GCA_036506875.1 Kribbellaceae bacterium
CATTGGCCAGGGTCCATGCCGTTCCCTTGGGCGGCGGTGTCTTGCCGGCGAAGGCTGGCGTTATCCACAGGAAGGTCGTCCCGAACAGGAACAGGCCGAGCGCGACCAGGTTCTTGAAGGTCCACATCGCTCCTCCCTTCAGGCCCGCTACATACGACGGCCGCAGTAATAGGTGTCTCTGCAGTAATAGTGTCTCTTGACGAGGCACTAGCCGACGTGGCTGCCGATGGTTTCGCGGTACTGCTCGAAGGTGGGCGTCGAGTAGAGCTTCGGGGTGTCGTCCTCGCGGTAGACGTGCAGTGACGGGCAGCCGGTGTCGCGGCCGGCGCGGATCGTGCCGGAGCCGACGAGCTTCGCCGTGCGCGCCTCGTAGACCTTGACCTCGTACTCGGCGGCGTACATCGGGACCTCGCGCGGCGACGGCTCGTCGAAGTGGCAGCTGCGGACCTGCTCGCCGGTGCCGCTCTGGCTCGCGCAGGCGATCAGCTGGATCTTCCGCTCGTCCCGCTCGCGCCACGCCGCCGGCAGCGGGTTCCCGTTCGTCCGCAGGTACGCCGGGTGGTACGAGTTCTGGCCCTTGCTCGTCAGGAACACCTCGACCGGATGCGGGCCCTTGGCGCTCAGCGCAGCCGCCTGCGGGAAGGACTTGCGCCCCCACCGGCCGCACACCTTCGAGAACACGGCCCCGCTGCCCAGGTCCCCCTCGTACGCCGACGGCTTGCGCAGCTGCCGGTCCACCAGGTACCCGCACCCGCCGAGCAGTCCCAGCAGCACGACCGCCACCACCAGCAGCGGGCCGTACGCGCGGACCACCCCGGTCCGTCGCGTCACGGGTCTACCTGGGCTACTCATCGATCTCTCCTCCCGAGCGTCCGGCCATTCTGGCCGTCACGGAGCGCGACACGCCCCTCGCTTCGGATGGAGCCGAAGCGAGGGGCGTCGCGCAGCTGGTCAGTAGCACTTCCGGACGGTGCGGCCGCTGGTCGTCATCGGGTCGCGCGGCGTGTAGACGTACGACGCCGGCACGTAGCCCCAGTGGTGGGTGACGTCGCCGTACGTGTAGTACCAGACCCGGTTGCCGCCCGAGTGCAGCTGACCGATCACGTAGCACTTGAACCAGCTCGGGTTGCTCTTCAGCCGGTCCACCGCCTTCACCGGGTTGCTCTCGGTCCCGTACGACGGCCGGGCGCGCAGCGGGACACCGGCGACGTTGCCGCAGTACAGGCTGCGGTCCGTCTTGACATAGCACGGCGGGTTGCTCGCTGCCGCGGGGCTGGCGTCGAACGCCGCGGCGGAGACGACTCCGGCACCGGCGACGGCGGTGAGGGCGGCGGTCAGGGTGACAATGCGCTTGCGCATGGTCGCGATCTCCTTCGGTTGCGGCGCCCCGGTCGGGCGCCGTTCACCGGGACAGATGCGGGCCGGGAGCCGGCGAGTTCCGTCGTGCGGCGCCTTTCGGACCGGTACGAACGGTCGAACTTTCCGCCCCGGCCACGCATCCGCGTGCGCCCGGACACTGACCCCGTGGCCGCCTAACGTCGTACTGAGAGTGACGGAGGGTAGGGAGCTGTGCTGCGGATCGTGTTCACTGCCGCGGACCTCGCGCGGGTGCGGGTCGCGCCCCGGCCCGACCCGCTCTGGGAGACCGTGCTGAGCCTGCACCAGCTGGCGCTGCGCGGCACCGCCGCAGGGTCCTACGCGCCGTGGGCCGGCTGGGTCCGCACGGTGGCGCGCGACTGCGCACCCGCTGCGCGGCTGGTCTACGGGTTCGCGCCGCCGGCCCGTTACTGGCCGGACTTCCTCACTCCGACCGCGGGCGGCGCCGGCTTGGACGAGGCGGTCGACACGGTGCTGCACACCCCGGTACGACGGGTCCGCGCCGAGCTGGCCCGGGCGGGTGCGGCGCACCCGCTGCCGCCGGTCGCGGCGGACCTCGCCGAGGGCCGGACGGAGCGGATCGCCGAGCTCGGCGCCGCGCTGCGCCGGTACCACGCCGATGCGCTGGCGCCGTTCGCGGACAGGATCGACGCGTACGTCGGCCGGCACCGGGCACAGGTCGCGGACGTGATCAGTACCGACGGGGTGGGCGCCGGCCTCGGCGGCCTCGGCAGCGGCATGACCTGGCGGTCGCCGGTCCTGACAGCGCCGTACCCGGCCGACGTCACGATCGAGCTCGGGGGCCGCGGGCTGACGCTGCTGCCGTCGTTCTTCTGCCGCCGGATGCCGGTCGCGCTGGCCGATGAGAACCTCGACCCCGTGCTGGTCTACCCGGTCGACCCGCCGGTCGGCTGGATGCAGCCGGGCGCGGTCGTCGCGGGACGCGACCGGAAGCTGGCTTCACTGGTCGGCGCGCCGCGAGCCGCGCTCCTCGAGGCGCTGCGCGAGCCGTGCGGGACGAGCGAGCTGAGCGCGCGGACCGGGCTGTCGCTGTCGTCGGCCAGCGAGCACGCGACGATC
>DASXRB010000376.1:0-1738 GCA_036506875.1 Kribbellaceae bacterium
TGCCTGTGGGCAGAGCCCGCTGTGTGTGGAGGTTGACCTGCTGGTCCGCTCCGGCGTGGTGGTGGTGGTCGCGGCGGGCAACACCGGCTACGGCTACAACCAGGATTTCTTCAAGGGCACCGCTGTGCCCGCCGGGCTGGACCTGACGATCAACGACCCCGGCAACGCCGAACTGGCGATCACCGTGGGCTCCACCCATCGGGAGATGCCGCACGTCTACGGCGTGTCGTACTTCTCGTCGAAGGGCCCGACGGGAGACGGGCGAATCAAGCCCGACCTCGTCGCGCCAGGCGAGAAGATCTTGTCGTGCGCCGCCGGTGAGCCGTTGAAGAAGGCCGAGGAGAAGGTGAACGGCGACTGCCAGTACGTCGAGGACAGCGGCACAAGCATGGCGGCGCCCCACGTGTCGGGCGTCATCGCGGCCTTCCTGTCGGTGCGGCGCGAGTTCATCGGCAGGCCCGAGACCGTCAAGGACATCTTCACGTCCTCGGCGACCGATCTGAAGCGCGACCGCCACTTCCAGGGCTACGGCCTGGTCGATCTGATGCGCGCCATCCAATCCGTCTGACTAGGAGGCCGCCATGCAGGACCTGTCCGGCTTTCCCTACGCCGAGGTGCAGTACACCAAGGACGGTGCCGTCCACGACGCCGACGAGGTCGCGGCGCTGCTGCAGCTGCTTGAGGGCGGGGCGGTCACCGACCTGCTCGTCATCGCCCATGGGTGGAACAACGACATGGACGACGCACGCTCGCTCTACCGCAGGTTCTTCGAACGCGTCCGCGCGGTGCTCGTCGCCGGCCGGGTCCCCGCGACCGCGGCGCGCAGCTACGCAATCGTTGGGGTGCTGTGGCCTTCCAAGAAGTTCGCCGAGAAGGACCTCATCCCAAGCGGCGCGGCGGGTGTGTCCTCCGCAGTCACCGACGCGGCCCTGATCGAGCAGATCGACGACCTCAAGGGCGTGTTCACCGATCCCGCGGCCGACGACAAACTCGAACAGGCCAAGAAGCTGGTCCCTGATCTCGACGACAGCCGGCGCGCGCGCGAGCAATTCGCTGACCTGCTGCGATCTGTGCTGCCGGACGGGGCTGCCGACGACGAGGACGCCTCGACCAGCCTCTTCAAGCTCCATGGAGAACAGGTGATGCAACGGCTCAGCAAGCCGGTGCTCCCGGGCCGCCCGCCGTCGGCGCCGGGCAGGGGTGGCGCCGCCCGGCTGGGCGACCCCGACTCGCCGCGTGGTGGCGCAGCCGGGCTCGGGCAGTTCTTCAGCGGCATCAAGTCGGCCGCCCGCAACCTGATGAACTTCGCGACCTACTACCAGATGAAGGAGCGCGCGGGCACGGTCGGCCGCGAAGGGCTGAGTCCGCTGCTGCAGGACATCCGGGCTCGGCGGCCCGACCTGAGGCTGCACCTGATCGGCCACAGCTTTGGTGGGCGCCTGGTGACCGCGGCAGCGGCCGGACGCGACGACCAGCCGGCGGTCAGGCCAGACACCCTCGTGCTGCTACAGGCGGCGTTTTCGCACCATGGCTTCGCTCAGCGGTTCGACGGCTCCAGAGACGGCTTCTTCCGCCGGGTGGTCGCGAACCGGATGGTCGCGGGTCCGGTGGTGATCACCTGCACCCAGAACGACAGGGCGGTCGGTCTCGCCTACCCCCTGGCGTCACTCATCGCCGGGCAGGTCGCCGCCGAGATTGGGGACAAGAACGACCTCTACGGCGGCATGGGCCGCAACGG
>DASXRB010000377.1:0-10052 GCA_036506875.1 Kribbellaceae bacterium
CGAGGCGGTGACGTCGTCCACGGCCCGCAGGTCGCGGCTCGCGTCCACCGCCAGCGCCCGGCCGTCGCCGAGGTCCACCACGTACGCCGTGTTGCCGAGCCCTTCGTCCACCACCGGGACCACCGGTGACGTCATGCGCCCACCTCCGGGACAATTCAAGGAAGTAGTTGAATGCTTGTCGCGACGGCCAATCTTGTCAAGGGAAGTCTTGAATACGGGTCCGTGAAGCCGCATGCTGAGACATGGCCGGATGCTGTGAGCCCGATGGCTACGACGCGACGTTCGACGTCCGGTTCGCCCGGCGGCTGGCGCGACGGTACGGCAGGCGCGGGCTCAGCCGGCCGTCGCGCGCGATCCTGGCGTTCCTGGCCGAGCGGGGGATCGAGGGCGCGACGGTCCTGGAGATCGGTGGCGGCGTCGGAGACATCCAGGTCGAGCTGCTGCGGCGCGGTGCCGCCGCGGCGACCAACCTGGAGATCTCCGCGAACTACGAAGCGGAGGCGGCCCGGCTGCTCGACCGCCTCGGCCTGCGCGACCGGGTGGACCGCCGCTTCCTCGACATCGCCCGTCAGCCCGAAGAGGTCGGACAGGCCGACATCGTCGTACTGCACCGGGTGGTCTGCTGCTACCCGGACTACGAACGGCTGCTCGCCGCCGCGGCGAGCAAGGCCACCCGCCTGCTGGTCTTCAGCCACCCGCCGCGCAACCCGGTCAGCAGGGCGTTCATGTTCTGGGACAATCTGCTGCGCAGGGCGAAGGGGGAGCCGTTCCGGACGTTCGCGCATCCGCCGCTCGCGATGCTGGACGTGCTGCGTCGCGCAGGGCTGCGGGACACGTTCCGCTGGCGCGGTCTCGGCTGGCGCGTGGTCGGCCTCGAACGCTGACCGGTCGCGGCGTCAGGCCCCACTCAGGGCGGCCAGCACCGAGATGCTCTTCACCCCGAACCTGGCGCTCGCGTCGCGCGCCCGGTCGGAGATGAACGCGTACGCGTTGACCCGCACACGGTCGACGGTGAAACCCGCCGCCTCGATGGCCGCCAGGTACAGCTCCTGCTGGGCCGCGCCGCCGATGCACGACGCCCAGAGGTCGGCGTTGCAGACGATCGCGTCCGTGAGCGGGCGTTCGCTGACGATGTCCGCGATCGCCATCCGCCCACCCGGCCGCAGCACCCGCGCGGCCTCGGCGAAGACCGCCTCCTTGTCCGGACAGAGGTTGATCACCCCGTTGGAGATCACGCAGTCGACGCTCGCGTCCGGCAGCGGCACAGTCTCGATCCGCCCCTCCCGGAACTCGACGTTGACCATCCCCGCCTCGCGCGCCAGCGACCGTGCCTTGTCCAGCTGCGCACGGGTGAAGTCGACACCGAACACCTGCCCCCGGGGCCCGACCAGGGCGGCGGCGTAGAAGGCGTCCATCCCCGATCCGCTGCCGAGGTCGACGACGCTCTCGCCGGCCCGCAGGGCGGCGAGGTCGAAGAAGTACCCCACGCCCGCGAACGACTCCACGGCTCCCGGCGGCACGGCGGCGAGCCGGTCCGCGTCGTACCCCACCCGCAACGCGACCGGCTCGCCGAGCTCGAAGTGGAACCGGTCGTGCGGCCGCTGCGCCACCTGCCGGTACATGTCCCTGACCTTGATCGTGAGTTCCTCGGCGTCCACTGTGGCGGTCATCGTCGTCCCTCCCTGTGTAAATTCAACGAATCCCTTGAATAAGACTCCCGAGAATGGGGTGTTGTCAAGGGAAATCTTGAATACACTGGCGGGTGGATCCAGGAGGAGGTGGTGAGATGGCGGACCGCGCGGCGAAGGCGACCCTGTACGACGCGCTGGCGGAGGCGGCCAAGGCGCTGGCCAACGGCCGGCGCGCCGAGCTGGTCGACGTACTGGCCCAGGGGGAGCGGTCGGTCGACGAGCTCGCCGAGGAGATCGATCAGTCGGTCGCCAACACGTCACAGCACCTGCAGCGCTTGCTGCGGTCCGGGCTCGTCGTGTCGCGCCGTGAGGGGACGCGCATCTACTACTCGCTCGCCGGTCCGGTCGTGGGCTCCCTGTGGCGGGCCATGCGACAGGCGGCCGAGGCGCACGTCGCGGGTCTCGACCAGCTGGCGTCGGACTACCTCGGTGACCGCGGCAAACTGCGGACGATCACCCGCGACGACCTCCGGGCGCGCCTGCGGGACGGCGATGTCGTCGTGGTCGACGTCCGGCCCGCCGCCGAGTACGCCGCCGGCCACATCCGCGGCGCGATCTCCATCCCGGTGGCGGACCTCAAAGCGCGCCTCGGCGAGATCCCGGACGGTTCCGAGGTCGTCGCCTACTGCCGCGGTCCCTACTGCGTGTTCGCCGACGACGCGGTCCGGATCCTCGCCCGGAAGGGCGTCGACGCGGCCAGGCTGGAGGACGGCTTCCCGGAGTGGGACGACGCCCGGCTTCCCGTCGCACGGGCGACTCGCTGATCATCGGAGCATGACGTCGTACGACGATGGGCCGGTCATCTCGCTCATGCTGGCGGTTCCGGACGCCCAGGCGGCGGCCGACTGGTATCGGCGCGCTATGGGCGCGACCGTGCTGTGGGATCTCGGGTCGGTGGTCGGCCTGGAGATCGCGGGCGCGCCGCTGTTCCTCGGCGAGCCGGAGAACAACGGGTGGAACGACCCGCGCGACATCGGTACGACGACGTGCCGGGTCGAGGTCTTCGTCGACGATCCGGACGCCTTCGTACGAGGGGCCGTCGAGGCGGGCGCGGACGGCGGCAGGGATCCGGTCCGGGATCACCAGATGCCGTGGGGGACCCACCGTCAGGGCGGGTTCTTCGACCCGTTCGGGCACCTGTGGCTGGTGGGCGACAGGTCTCCGCTGAAACGACGGGGAACGAGTTCGTCCGGGTGATGCGGGAGGTGTTGCTGCGCGAGGCCGGCCTGCGCGTCATCGCCTGCGGGCCCTCGCTGGCCGCCCAGCACGGCGACGGTCAGAACGGCATCGACAGGAACGGCGACGAGTAGTCCGCGACCTCGTCCAGGATGGCCGCCGCGTCCTCGACCGACATCTCGGTCCGCTCCCGCTCGGCGGTGATCATCTGCCGCAGCAGCCGGGTCTCGCCGGCGGTCGCGAGCCCGGTGATCTCCGGGTGCCCGTTCAGCAGCCAGGCGGTCGCGGCGGTGATGTAGCGCTGCTCGTCGAACGGCCGGTACCAGGTGTCGTACGCCTTCGCCTCGCCGTCGTGCCAGTTGCGCCGGGCGATCATCTTGATCGTCATCAGCGCCGCCCCCGACGCCCGGACGGCCGCGACCAGCTCGTCGTAGTCGGCGGCGTACGACGGGTCGGTGGACAGCCGGTAGTTCAGCGGCGTCAGCACGCTGTCGAAGTCGAAGCGCCGCAGCGCTTCGGTGTGCACGCGCGGCGCCTGCTCGGTGTGCCCGGTGATCCCGATGTACGACGCCAGCCCCTCGTCGCGGGCGCGCACCGCGGCGTCGAGCGCACTGCCCTTCCGGGTGGCGCGGTCGAGATCCTCGACATCGCAGACCGCGTGCAGCTGGATCAGGTCCAGGCGGTCGGTCTGAAGCCGCTCCAGTGACCGGTTGATCTCGGCCCACGCGGCGTCGTACTCGCGCTCACCGGTCTTGGTGGCGAGGAAGATCTGGTCGCGGATCCGCGGCATCCACGGACCGAGCCGCAGCTCCGCGTCGCCGTAGCCGGCGGCGGTGTCGATGTGGTTGATACCGGCGTCCAGCGCCTGCTGGATCGTCGCGTCCGCGCGGTCCTGGTCGACCTCCGCGAGCGCGGCCGCGCCGAAGATGAGGACCGAGCTGCGATGGCCGGTCCGGCCGAGCTGACGAGTCTCCACGGGGCTCCCTCCGGTCAACGAGCTCTTCCGACCCTAGCTCAGCCGGCCGGGGCCACCTCGGATGACTGCTGCCGCTGTGGGAGTCAGGCCTGCTGCTGGGCGGCCGCGATCTCGGCGTGCACCTTCTCCATGTCGACGGCCATGAGCTGGTCGATCAGGCTGTCGAGCGCCGGCGCCGGCAGCGCGCCGGGCTGGGAGTAGAGCACCACCCGGTCGCGGACCGCGAGCAGGGTCGGGATCGAGGTGATCTGGAACGCCGCCGCGAGCTCTCGCTGCGCCTCGGTGTCGACCTTGCCGAAGGTGATGTCTGGGTTGGCCTCCGACGCCTTCTCGAAGATCGGGCCGAACATCCGGCACGGACCGCACCACTCGGCCCAGAAGTCGACGAGGACGAGCCCCTCGCCGCCTACTATCTGGTCGAAGTTGTCCGCCGTCAGCTCAACCGTTGCCATGTGTTCCTCCGCCTCGGGAAATCGGTGTCACTGCTCTTAACCAGGATTCGCGTCCTGATGTTCCCGGGATCGGGGTGCGGAACGAGCAGTCTCCGTTACACTATGTAGTTGTGAAGTCACGTCATGTTCCGATGTCACCGGCCTCCGGCCGGTGTGAACACGCTGAGGGAGGGCGCGACTGCGTTGCGACTGGTCAGATGTCGGTGGCACCAGGTTGACTGTTCGGCGTGTCGTTCAGTCCACTAGGTGGACTGGCCGCGTCAGGTGGCCGACGAACGATGCTGGTGACGTCAGGCGAGGAGCGGTTCTGCATATCGAGATGGGCGGCTGTCACGGACGCCCCAAAAGTCCACAATTGTCCCTCGGGGGACCGGGTTTTATCAGCCGGTGTCCGGCCAGCGGCCGGATTTCGCCTACAGGATTCCGGATGGCAAGTTGCCTGACGTATCCTCCCGGCTACTGTCCGCACAACCATGTCCACCGTCCGCACAACCACAGCCCGAGGGGTGGGAAGAGATGAGTTGGTGGCGAACCCTGCTCAACCTGCCGTCCAAGGGCGAGCGCTGGTCGGACCAGCGGCGCCCCGCTGCACGCCGGCAGGCCGCCGACACCGAGGTGGACGGCCCCGACTGGTGGAACAAGCCCGGCTCGCCGCCGGCTCCGCAACGTCACCGGGCCGCCGCGACCGCGACCGCCACCCGGCCCGCGCGCGTGACCAGCGAGCGCACCGTCCGCCCGGACGAGTACCGGGCCGACCCGCCGTGGACGCCCGAGCCCGAGTCCTCCTTCACGACGTGGGGCCGCCGCTTCCTGCGCGGCCTCGTCGTCGTCGTACTCCTGCTCGCCGCGGTCACCGGTGTGCGGTCGTGGCTGCGGCCCTCGCACCAGGCCGCGCCGGCGGCGAGTGTCGAGCAGACGTTCCCGAAGGACGAGGCCCGCGCGGTGGCGACGCGCTTCGCGACGTCGTACCTGAGCTGGAACGAGGACGACCGCGACGCCCGGCCGGCCGCGATCGGGCTGGACCTGGCCACCGGGCTGGACAAGTCCGCCGGCTGGAACGGCTCCGGCCGGCAGTCCGCCGGTACGGCGCTGCCCGGCGAGGTCAGGGTCGACCCGAGCGGCGTCACCGCGCAGGTCGACGTCCGGGTCTTCGTGCAGTCGTACGACAAGCACGGCCGCGAGTGGAAGCCCGGCCGGACCGGCTGGCAGCGGCTCGCCGTCCCGGTCGCCCGAACCGCGACCCGCGTGGTGGTCACCGGACCGCCCACGTTCATCTCCGACGGACCCGTCGCGCTGCCCCCGGACATGCCCGGGACCGGCGCGCCGGACGAGGAGCTCACCACCAAGACCCAAAAGGATGCGGAGGCGTTCTTCGACGCGTATGCGACGTCCAACACCGCGGTCGCCGCGGTGACGGCGCCCGGTTCCACGATCACCAGCCTGAACGGCGCGGTGCGTTTCGACGCGTTGCGCGACTGGCAGGTGTACGCCGGCAACGACGACGAGCGCCAAGCGACGGCGGCCGTCACCTGGGCCGGCGCCGGCAAGACCACCCTGGCCCAGAACTACACCGTCACGTTGCGGCGCACGGTCGCCGCGGACGGCGCCGAGCGATGGCAAGTCGCCGCCATCCGATGAGCGCCACTCGAGGAGGTAACCGTCATGATGCTCACTGAACTGGTCTCCACGACCCTCCCACTCGCGGGAGCCAACCCGAACGTGCCGACCGGCGCGGACTTCAAGGACTGGGTCCTGGTGATCGCCGGGAACATCTTCATCGCGATCCTGGTCCTGCGGTCCATCGGTCACTACTTCAAGCGGGAGTGGGGCGAGCTGTTCGGCCACATCGCCGCCGGCGTGCTGGTCGGCGGGCTGATCTACGCCAACAACGAGACGATCAACGTGCTGAAGGGATTCTGGGGACTTCTCTCCGGAGGTAGCTGAATGCGCGTCGGCCGAACCCTGACCCACCACTTCGAGATCGAGACCCGGCAGTACGACCTGCTGGGCATCGACCTCGGGGAGGGCGCGCGTCGCCGGATGATCATCTTCGGCGCCGTCGTGGTCACCGCCTGGGTCGCGTTGCTCGTCCTGATCCTCGGCGTACCGAAGAAGCCGACGGTCAGCCTGTACGTCGTACCGCCGTTCGTGATGACCGCGTTCGGCTGGCGGCCCGGCAAGTACCACGACCGCCGCCGCCGGGTCACCGAGTGGGCGCTCGCGGTGCGCTACGCGTTGCGCGGGCACCGGCCGGTGATCGCGCTCGGCGCGCGCGCCGCGCACAAGTCGGAGTACCTGCGCTGGTCCGAGCGGGTGGCGCTGAGGCGGCTCGGTGCGCTGCTGAGGGGTCAGCGCACACCGGCGTGGGAGGCCGGCGGGATCACCGCGGACCCGCGGTACCGCGCCGGCGCGGAGATCCAGGTCAGTCAGCGGGCGAGGCTGCTCGGTGAGGACCACCTGAAGCGTGTACGCCGGAAGGGGCACCGGAGAGGCCGTCATGAAGCTCGCTGACAAACTGCTGAACCTGGTCGGGATCGGCCGGGACCGAGGCCTGCCGCCGCCGCGGCTGGTCGCGATCGCCGACGGGCTGCTGGTGACGGAGCGGCACGCGGAGGCGTGGTACCTGATCTCGGTCGCGAACACCGACCTGGCCACCGAGGCGGAGCAGGACGCCGCCCTGGACGCCGCGGTGAGCGCGGCGGGCACGATCCTGGGCGACCGGCTGTGCCACCTGAAGGTGGTGTGGGGGCGGTTCACCGGGCGCGACTACGTCGACAGCCTCGAGGGCTACTACCGGCTCGGCGACCACGAGGCCTGGACCCGGACGCGTGCGAACCGGATCGACGAGATGCGGATGCCGGAGCGCTACGTCGCGCTCGGCGTCTACCTGAGCGACCGTGACCCGCACTCGATGGCGCACGTCCGCGGCGCCGCCAGCGACGCCCTCGGCCTGACGTCGTGGCGGGTCGGCGCCAAGGAGCTCGCACACCTGGACGACCGGGTCCGCAAGCTCGCCCGCCAGCTCGGTACGTCGGTCTGGCGGGCGCAGGCGGCGCCGGCCGAGGTGATCGCATGGCTGGTGTCGCGCGAGATGCACCGCGGCGCGGTCTCGGCTCCGCGGCACGGCCTGATCACCGGTGCGTCGCTGGCCCGGCTCACCTCCGGCCGGGTGATGCCGTACACCGACCACCTGCGGATCTACGACACCCGCGGCCAGATCGCGGCGTACACGACCGTGCTGGCGATGACCGACTTCCCCGAGGAGCTGGAGACGCCGGGCAACGGCGAGTGGCTGCGGACGCTGTCGGAGATCAAGGCGATCGACGACGACGGCGACGAGATCGACGTGACCGTCGAGGCGTCGGTGCGGTTCCGGGTGCTGACCAAGAAGGCCGCCCGGCACCTCGTCGACGAGACCCGCAAGTCGGCCAAGGAGCAGCGCCGGTCGGCGGCGAAGGGCTCGGCGGAGGAGACCGCGGACGAGATCGTCGAGACCGAGCGGGTGATGCGTGAGGTCAAGCGCGACATCAACCGTTCCGGGCTGACGCTGGTCGAGGACCACCCGCGGCTGCTGGTCTCGGCCGACAGCCGCGAGGACCTGGACGCGTATGTCGACGCGGTGATCGCGCACTACGCCGACCGCGGCATCACCGTCGCCGTGGGCGCGGACGAGCAGCGCGACCTGTGGCTCGAGTCGCTGCCCGGCGACCAGCTGCGGGTGCCGGACCTGGGGCACGTACGGGAGTCGACCGCGTTCTTCGCCTCGTGGTTCTGGGGCGGCGCGTCGGTCGGCGACGCCCGCGGACCGGCGATCGGTTATCTCACCGGGTCGACGCCCGGGCTGGTGCGTTTCGACGCGGCGGCCGGTTCGGCACTGGGCGACGCGACGACGACGCTGTTCCTCGGCCGGTCCGGCCGCGGCAAGACGACCGCGGCGATGATCGCCGGCCTGGACTCGGCCTTCGCCGGTGCCTGGGTGCCGCTGCTGGACCTGAAGGGTGACGCGGCCGGTGTGTCCGCGGTGGCAGCCGACCACGGCGTGCCGACCGCGGTCGTGGAGATCACCGCGAAGTTCTCCGGCGCGGCCGACCTGCTGCGGGTGCTGCCGGTCGACGACGCCCTGCTGCAGGTGCCGTCACAGCTGATGCTGCTGCTGCCGCCGCACCTGCGCGGCGCGGCTGAGGCCCCGGTGATGGCGGCCACCCGTGCGGAGATCCAGTCGCCGGAGCCGTCCTCGTGGGGCGTCATCCAGCGGCTGTGCAACGCGAACAACGAGGTCGCGCAGACCGTCGGGAACGCGCTGCGCGACCTGGTCGAGACCGGCCTGGGCAGTATCGTCGCCGGCCCGCCGACGGGCGTGTCGTCGCTGACGACCGACCCCGGCCTGTGGGTGGTGCAGATGCCCGGGCTGACGCTGCCGTCGCCGGAGTCGGCGCCCGAGTCCTGGTCGCCGATCGAGCGCGTCGGCATGGCGTGCCTGCGCGGCTGCCTGGCCTGGATGGTCCGTACGACGGGCCGCCGTGAGTTCCGCGGCCGGCCCAAGGTCGTGATCGTGCCCGAGGTGCATCTGCTCACGAAGACCCCGGACGGTGCCAGCTTCCTGGACTACATCGCCCGTGTCGGCCGTGCTTTGGGCGCCTCGCTGGTCCTCGACACGCAAGACCCGGCGTCGATCCTCAAGCTGCCCGGTCTGGTCGAGCAGATCACCACGCTGTTCGCCTTCTCACTGCGGTCCCGCGAGCAGGTCGACTCCCTCCTGGAGCTGCTCGGCCGGCCGCAGACCCCGCCGTACCAGTCGTTGGTGCGCGGCATCAACACCGCCGCCAACGGCAAGAGCATCCGGCACGGCCACTGCGTCATGCGCGACCGCTGGGACGAGGTCGCCACGGTCCAGATCGACATCCCCAGCCAGCGCGTCGCCGACCTCCTCCGCACCACCCCCGAATCCGAACACGCCGCCGAGCCCACCCAACCGATCCTCCCGGCGCCCGAGGAAGACCCGTTCGCCGACGACTACGAGTCTGAGTACGACGTCGACGACGCCCCCCTCCCCGAACCCGCCGCCCCCGCCACAGCCCAAGCCGAGGCCCACACCCACGCAGACGAGGTAGCGCAGACGCCGGCCCACGCGGAGCAACCAACGTATGCGGAAGCGGCACCCCAGATGCCGGCTCACGCGGAGCAGCCGACGTACGCCGAGGCGGTAGCCCAGCAAAACGGCCACCCCCCAACCCCCAACGGCGCCGACCACCGCCACCCGCTCCGCTACGAATCCCCCATAGGCCCCGACGAGGTCTACGACCAAGAAGCGGACGAAGCCGCCTACAACGAGGCCATGTACCAGCCCACGACCTCCGACGACGCCGCTCAACCCGCACCCTCCAACAACAAGGAGCACGTCGCATGAGGTGGCCCCGCCGCCTCCGCACGGCGGCCACCGTCCTCACCGTCTCCTTCATCGTCACAGCCCAACTAGCCCTAGCCGCCGACCCCAACCAAGGCCCCACCAACCCAACCGGCTTCGCCGATCTCCTGCCCACGCCGGACTTGACTCACGGCGACACCCGAACCCTTTTCGAGCAGTACAGCCCGATGGCCTACGGCCTCGACTTCGAAAAGAGCATCCGCGATCCCATCGATGCGGCGTTCAACGGTTATGCGCACATGATGATGATGTACATCGTGGTAGTCGTCCGTGGCGCCATTTCCGTCGGTTGGTGGCTGTTCTCATTCACAGACATTCGGCCGGTCACTCAG
>DASXRB010000378.1:0-12209 GCA_036506875.1 Kribbellaceae bacterium
AGCAGTGCGTCCACCGTGAGGATCCAGGTCAACGGGCGGACGGTCGCCATGCCGGCGGCGCCCGCCGCGGGACCGTGGGACTCCATCGCGCGAGTCTTCGTCGCGCAGGGCATCAACGAGATCAAGGTCACCGCCAGCGACGGTGCGTTGCTGGGCAACATCACCACCAATCGAGGAACGAAGCAACGGGCGGCGGACGCCGACACCACCAACGTGTACCGGGCCGAGGCCGAGTCGCTGACGCTGAGCGGCACGGCCGTCGTACAGACGATCCCGGCCGGTGCCGGATCCAACGGTTCGGCAGACTCGTACGGCGTTGTCCGCGACGTCGGCTACATCGGCAACGGCGCAGACAACACGGTCACGCTTGCGCGGCCGGCGTCGTTCGGCGCCGGGAACTACGTGCTCGTCGTCGCGGCGGCCAACGCGGAGCGCAACAGCGGGATCAACTACAACCCGCAGGTCGTGTCGCGCTTCCTGGACGTGACCGAGGCCGGCGGCGGCACCACTCAGGGTGCCTTCCGGCACAACTACTCATGGAACAGCTTCTGGGACAAGTCGATCCCGCTGACGCTGACCACGGACTCCGGTTCGTTGACGCTGGGCAACGCCGCCGCGTACGCGCCCGACATCGACACGGTGGCGCTAGCCAAGTTCGTGACAGGGACCCCGGCCACGGTGGAGTCGCAGTGAACCGAGGTCGCAACGCTAGCCGGCGGACCGACGCAGCGATCCAGTCAAGGTAGTTCGCCAGCTCGATCGAGGTGGCCGCAACGCCCGGCGGGTGTGGCGGCCACCAAGCTGCCGATCAAGACCAGCCCGCGGCAGTCGCGCCGACTCGGCGATCAGCCGGGGTCCCGACCACTGTCCACTGTGGACGGTCTGTCATCGGCCGTGTCATCGAACTGCTGCCATCCGCCCCCACGCCGGGCGATGATCGACGAAGGTCAGTCGATCGTGCGTGCCTGTCTGCGCCGCAACCAGCCCGGCCCCTACCAACTCCAGGCGGCCAACGCGGTGCACGCCGACGCCGACTCGATCGAGGAGACCGACTGGTCGAAGATCGTCGCGCTCTACGACCAACTCCTCGCCGTCGCGCCGACCACCGTCGTCGCGCTGACCGGGCCGTCGCCGTGAGCGAGGTCGACGGCCCGGCGGTGGCGCTCGCACTGATCGACGGCCTCGATCTCGACGACCACCACCCGTTCCACGCGACCCGGCCCAACCTGCTGCGCCGCCTGCACCGAACCGTCGAGGCCGCCGGCGCCTATGAACGGGCAGCCTCGCTCGCACCGACCTCAGCCGAGCGCAACTTCCTCGCCGACGTGCCGGGGCTGGCCGAGTTGCTGCGCGAGGACGTCGTGCTGGAGATGCCGCCCGCGCTGCTGTGGTTCGCCGGCCGCGACGATGCGGTCGCCTTCTTCGCGCACAGAGTCCTCGTCGACCCCGACAGCTGGCGTGCGGTGCCGACGGCAGCCAACACCCAGCCCGCGGTCGCCTGCTACCGGCGCACGGAAGACGGCGTCTACCGAGCGAACTCGATTCATCTGCTCACCGTGAGCGACAAGGCCGTCGAGCGGCTCACCGTCTTCGTCGAGCCTCGCCTGTTCGAGAGCTTCGGATTGCCCGAGGTGTACGAAGACTGAGCGCGACGACAGCCCACCGCAGCCTGCAAGCCGAGTGGGCTGGTCGCCGCCGACCCTCGAGGCGCACGGCGTCAGGTGTTGTCGTCAAGGACGTCGTGCAGTCTGCGGGCGAATGCCTCGGGTTGGCCGGCGTAGCCGAACTCGCCGCCGAGGAAGCCGCCGTGGTGGCTCGGGAACACGGTCGCCTGCTGCCCGAGCAGTTCGGCGGTGGCCACCGACGCGCGGCCGGTGAAGGTGCCCAGGGATTCCTCGCCCACGGCGATCACGACGCGTGTGGGCGCCGCGGTCAGGGCGTCGACGTCGGGGCGGTAGCTGGTGATCGGCCAGGACCGGTCGGAGAGCAGCGGGTCGTCACGGGAGCCGTCGTCCTCGGTCGGCATGCCGAACTGGGCGGGATCGGGTATCGGCTGAGCGAAGTAGTCGTCGGTGAATTCGCCCCGCCATGACGTCATGGCGATGAAGGCCGCCATGCCGGCACCCGAGCCCTTGGCCTCGTAGGCGTCCCGGAAGCCGGCGCGGGCGCGCTCGGCAGCTGCGGCATCGGGCAGCACCGGGATGAGCGGCGGCTCGTGGGCCACCAGGGTGGTCAGATCGTCGGGGTGGGCGGCCACGAGCGCGAGCGCGGTCACCGCGCCGCCGCTGCTGGCGAACATCTCGACCGGGCCGACACCGAGGGCCTCGATGACGGCGTGCACGTCGTCCGCCTGGACCGTCGGTGAGTTCTCGACCCGGCCGTCCTTGCGGGTGCTCCGGCCGAGGCCGCGAGGGTCGTAGGTGATCACGGTGCGGTCGGGGAAGTGCGACGCCAATGTGGCGAAGCCACCGGCGTCCATCGGCTGGCCGATCATGAACAGCGGCGGGCGTCCATCGGCCGCGGGCAGCGGGCCGCGGATGTCGTACACGAGGTCGACGTCGGCGGTTTCGAGCGTGTGCGTGGTTGTCATGGCAGTTGATGTCTCCTGTGTTGAGAACTCGTCGGAACCTACGAGGAATGTTGTACGTGCCGCGCGGTGCCGGCTGGCAGACGCGATCGCGTATGAGTTTCGCGGGTCAGCCACTGACGCGTGCACGTTCGACGGTTACCTCGACGCGCGTGTTCACTCCCAGCTTGGCGAACACGCGGCGCAGCCTGCCATCGACCGTGTGCCGCGAGATGTGCAGGCGAGCCGCGATCTCGCGGTTGGCCAATCCGGCGGCAACCAACTCGGCGATCTCCCGCTCCGCGGGTGTCAGGCTCCGCCATCCGCGCGACGACGCGTTCCTGCGATCCGCCCGGCGCAACGCCGTCCGCAGCGCTCCGTCGGTCACCTCGCGATCCAGGAACCCGACGATCGCGTCGATGACCGGACGCTGATCACCCAAGAAGATCGTGTGCGCCTCGCCGGGCAGCTCGATGCGGGTGGCACCGGGGATGTGCTCGGCAAGGAATTTGCTGTGCTCGACCGGCACCGTCCGGTCATCTGCGCGGTGGAGCACCAGCGTCGGTGCCCGCAACCGGTTCAGCAACGGCCGCACATCGAGCCGGGCCGCCCAACGCAACATTGCTGCGACCGTCCCCGGCGAGGCGGTGTTGCGCTCGACCCGCGCGGCCCACTCGCGATAACGAGCGCTGTCCTGCATTGTCGCCGCATGCGCCGCCAGCACTGCTCCGGTGCCCCACCGGCGCGCCGCGGCGTCGGCCCACGCATCGATCTGACCGGGATCGGCCTCGAAGTCGAACTGCAATATCCGAGTCAGCTTCGCCCACCCACCGACCAGGATCAGGGCCTGGGTCCGGTCCGGGAAATCGGCCGCGAACTGAACCGCGAGCTGAGCGCCGAACGTCACCCCCATCAGGACAGCCGCCCGCGTGTCGCAGCTGTCCAGTACCGCGGCTATGTCCGCCGCCAGCCGCGGCAACCCGGCCATCTCCCCGGGCACGGGCGACGGGTCGGACAGGCCGATGCCCCGACGGTCGAACAGCACAACGCGCGAGCAGACGGCCAACCGGCTGATCAGGTGTTCGAGCGCCGGCTCCTCCCAGATCACCTCGAGGTGGCTGGTCAGCGGCGACACCAAGACGATGGTGATCGGCCCGTCCCCGACGACCGAATAGGCGATCGCCGCACCGTCGTCCGCGCTGGAATAGCGGACCTCAGGCCGCAACACACCACAACTCTATGGTCTCAGGCGCAGAACTGCGGTGCCGTCGCGACGCGTCGTCAAGGGGTGTCGAGCAGATGACGGATCCAGTCACTGGATGCCGCGGCCGCGACGGACTTGCCGTTCGCATCGACATCGGTCGGAGTCGCGCTGTGTCGTAGCAGTAAGGCGATGACCCGGCCCTGTTCGTCTTTGGACGCGTCCGAGCCGGAATTGCTCTTGCCGGTGTTCTGAACGGCGAGGTGCAGCGGGGTCGAACCGCTCTTGTTCTTCAGCCGCGGATCGGCACCGCCCTCGATGAGGGCGCTGGCCGCCGCCGAGCAACGATTCCGAACGGCTCGATGCAGCGGAGCCACGCCACCCTTGTCCAACGCGTTGGGATCCGCGCCGGCTGCGATCAGATAGGCGATCACCTCACCCTGCGCGACCGGGTCCCAGTGCTCTGCGTCGGGACCGCCGTCGGCGGCGTAGTGAAGCGGTTCGGCTCCCCGTCGGTTGCGAGCGCGCACATCGGCGCCTTTGGCGACGAGCGACTCGGCGAGTTCTCGTTGATACGCGGCCGCAGCGACGTGCAGCGCCGTGTCACCGGCGTACACGTGGTGACGGATCGCAGCGATGAAGTACGTGCCGGCAGCTTGGCGGCTCGCCGCGATACGAATCGGACGGCTTGCGAGACGGAGCGACGAGTCCAGCCGTCGCGCGATCTCGGTGCGATCATGCGAAGCGATCGCACCGAAGAGCGCAAGCAGCGCACCGTCGTCGGACCCAGCGCTCGAACCGTGTTGCGTCGCCACCCGCACAGATTGCCTGATGAGTCGTTATGGCACGAGCTCTTGGCGAGGTGGTCTGTGTCCGGGAGGCCAGATGTCTGCCAGGGGTCACGAATGGGAAGGGGACGGCGACGTGCTTGGCAAGGGCAACGGAGAGGTAACTGGGTGGCTCTTGAGGCTCCCCGCAGCGCCATGGGCGTCGAAGCACGGGCTGTTGACGGATATCGTTCCGCCCACGCCGACGGACGGTTTCGGGTCGCCAGTAATGCCCAGCGTGCCCGGGAGGGTGACCTTTCCCTGCCGTTTACTGAGCCAGTAGTAAGCGGCGGGAACCAATGGCGTCTTTATGATCCGGCCAGGCCGGGGCTGCAGTGTCCAGCCGTCGCCGCGCACCAGGCTCACGACCCGGTTCCGGTACGCGTCAAAGTTGGCGTCCTGGCGGCCGGTGAACGGGAAGAGGCGCAGCGTGATGCTGTAAAGGAGCTTCGTCTTCCCCGTCCCGCACGACACGTAAGACCCGTCGAGGACGGCGACAGACCGGGCGCTTGCATTGAACAGCGTCTGATACAACTCCTGCGCAGCGGGCACCACCTGTGCGCGCGACCTGGCGGCCGCTGCCCTGCCGTCCGCCGTGCTGTGCCCGCACCCGGTTAGCACGGCGGCAAGGACGATCGCGGCAGCCGCGATGGCGCCGCTTGGTGTCAGGCGCACGGTCTGCCGCCTCCGCTGCTGCTCGTGGCGCGCGGGGAACCGGACCATGCCTGGCCGATCGCCGTGTCCGCGAGCGCCGGGCCATTATCGTATGCAATGACCGGATCTTGGAGCCATGCGTATAGGCAGCCAGCGCCTTGGAAAGCTTCGGGATCTCGTCAAGGGCCCCCGCGCTAGTTGACCGCCGCTGTCGCAGCCTGATCTGACGACGGTGTCGCCAGGCCGAGCTGGGCGAGCTCGCCGCGCGAGCTGACGCCTGTCTTGCTGAACACGTTGCGCAGGTGGAACGCGACGGTCCGCGGGGAGATCCAGCAATGGGCGGCGGCTTCCTTGTTCGACATGCCGCGCGCCACGAGCTGGGCGACTTGCAGTTCCATCGGGGTGAGGAGGGTGAGCGTGGACGGGTCGCGTTTGCGCGCGGTCTCGCCCGAGGCCCGTAGTTCCTGCTCGGCGCGGGACGTGAGCGGCTCGGCGGCCAGTTCTTCGAAGATCGCGCGCGCAGCGCGCAGGTGGGGGCGGGCGTCGCTGCGGCGTTGGGCGCGGCGCAGCAGTTCGCCGTAGGCCAGGTGGGTACGGGCCCGGTCGTAGGGGCGGCCGCCGTGCTCATGGTGTGCCAGGGCGCTGTCGAACAAGGCTGCCGCGTCGGCTGGGTCGGCGAGCAGCGCCCGTCCGCGCTCGGCGGCAGCGAGGGCCCACGGCCAGCGGGTTGTCTCGGCGTAGTCGCCGAGCTCATCGAGCCAGGCCTGCGCCTGCGCGGGGTCGCCGGCTCGGACGGCGGCGTCGAGGCGGTCGAAGGTAGCCATGCGTGACAGGGCCGGTAGCCGCAGCCGGCTGAGGTGGTGCAGCGCGTCGAAGGTGTCACCGTCGTTCGCGGCCCGGACGCCTGCGGCCCACCGGGACAGGTCGTGCACGGCGTCGGTGAGCACACCCAGATGCTGCTGCGAGCTGGTGTCGGCGAGCCGGGTGCGCAGGGTGTCGTAGTCCGCTCGGCCCTGCATGGCGGCCAGCAGCGCCAGCCAGCCGAGCGGCGCGGCGCCGAGTGCCGGCTGGCCGGTGTCGACGCTGAGTGCGAACGCTTCGTCCGCCGCCGACCGGACGCGCGACCAGTCACCGGACAGCAGATCGGCGAACGCCAGCCGAGGCAGGGCGTAGAGCACGAGCATGCCGGCGCCGCGGTCCCGGGCGCCGGCCAGCATCCGGGTGAAGCAGGAGCGGTGCGTCTGGTCATCTCCGAGGTGCAGCGCCGTGTTGCCGAGGTTGGCAAGTACGTCGGAGTCCTCGACCTCGGCGCTGGCGTCGACCGCCGCGTGCAGTGAACGCAGCGCCGGTGCCCACGCGCCGGCAGCGTCGGCGATCGTCGCGGCGAGGAGCAGCCTCAGACAGCGGGTCCGCGTGGGGTCGCCAGGTCGTTCTTGCGTTGCGTGCTCGGGAATCGGGCCGGCGTCGGGTGCGGCGCTCGTGTCGGCGTCGAACATGCGGGTCAGGGTGGCGGCGACCCATGTCTCCACGGCTCGGGCCGGGTCGTCGGCCGCGACTGCTCGCGCGGCGCTGCTGAACGTGCGGTACGCCTTCGCTGCCGAGCCGACGTTGACCTCGATCCGTCCCAACAGCCGGTCGATGTCGGCGCGCAACAACGGGTCATCGGCACCAGCGCGGGCCGCGTCTGCCAGCTCGCGTGCCCGGTCGGCCTGCCCGCTCGACCAGGCGTTGCGGGCTGCGGCGAACAGCATTGCGGCGCGCGGCTGCTCGGCGGCGCACAGGTCGGCGGCACGTTCGTAGGCCGCGGCTGCGGCGGTGTAACCACCCCGGCGTTCGGCGCGGCCGGCAGCCTGCTGAAGCGCTGCGACCACGGCAGCGTCGGGTCCGTCGGCCGCGGCGGCCCGGTGCCACGCCTGCCGGTCCGGGTCGTCGGTGAGCACCTCGGCGAGTGCGCGGTGTGCTGCCCGGCGCTCGTGCCCGGTCGCTGCCTGGTAGACCCCGGAGCGCACGAGCGGGTGGCGCACCCGCACGTTGTCGCGGTCCGTGACGATGAGCCCGGCGCGCTCAGCGTCGGGCAGAGCAGCCGCGGAGACGCCAAGCAGGGCGGCGGCGTGCGCCACGACGGCGAGGTTGCCGGAGTCGTCAGCTGCCGCCACGAGCAGCAGCGTCTGCACCTCGACAGGCAGGCGGCGGCAGCGGTCGAGGAAGACCCGCTGAACCCGGGCGGTCAGCTGCAGCTGAGCCGGTATCGGTGCTGTCCCGTCGAGCTGTGCGCGGGTCAATGCGGTCGGCAGCTCGACCAGCGCGAGCGGGTTGCCGCGCGTCTGCGTGAGCAGCGCTTCGGCTACCTGCTCGGGCAGAGGAGCTCCGGTGCGCTCGGCGAGAAGCAGCCGCGCGGCAGGTGCGGCCAGGCCGGTCAGCACCAGCGTCGGCACCCCGTCAGCGGTGAAGGTCGCGACGTCGCCGTCGCGGGCGGCGAAGATCAGCGCGATCGGATCGGCCTGCAGGCGGCGGGACGCGAACAGCAGCGCGTCGGCCGAGGCGGCGTCGAGCCAGTGCGCGTCATCCACCACGCACAGCACGGGTGTCGTGTCGGCGGCCTCGCTCAGCATGGTCAGCGTCGCGAGGGCAACCAAGAACGGATCTTCGGTCGGGCCGTCCTGTTGGCCGAACGCGACCCGCAACGCCCTGGCCTGCGGAGCCGGTAGCCGCTCGAGCAGCGACAGAACCGGCCGCAGCAGCTGATGCAACCCGGCGAACGCCAGCGGCGCTTCGGATTCCAAGCCTTGCGTGGACAGCACCCGCATGCCCGTGGCGCGCTCACGCGCGTCCTGAAGCAGGGCTGACTTGCCGACGCCGGGTTCGCCGCGGATGAGCAGCGCCCCGGCGGTGCCGGCACGCGCGTCTGTGAGCAGCGCGGCCACCCGCGCCTGCTCAGCGTCTCGGCCATGCAGCACCTGCCGAAGCTACTCCGGATTTCACATCGCGCAGCGCCGCCAAGACCTGTTACAGCGTCGGGTGAACCTGGCGCTTTGACCGGGCCGAGTGATCACCGGTACCGCGACAGTGGTCCCTGCCCGCTGCGATCTGCGCCGGTGGAACGGGCGGCCCGTCGCCGCTGACGGAGGAGACACCGTGACCGGCAGGACCGCCCTGCTGGGCACTTTCGAATGGGTCGCCGCCACGGGCGGCCAGCTCACCGCGGCCGAGCGTCGACGCCTGCTGCGACCTCTCGCCGCGGCGCACCTAGCCAACGCCGTCGGGCGCACGGCGATGCTGACCCACCTGAACTGCGGCCGCCGCGCCGACATCGACCCTGCCAGCCTGCGCCCGCCGACCTCAGCGTTGGCGTCTGCCGCCGAGCACGAGGCCCGTCGCCGGCCCTGCTGAATCACTCCTACCGGACGTACGCATTCGGTGCCGCGCTCGGCGCACTGGCGAACATCGACGTCGATCGTGAGCTGCTGTTCGCGGCCGCGATGTTGCACGACACCGGCCTGGCCCGGCCGGTGGACCGCGTCGATTTCACCCTCGCCAGCGCCCGCGTCGCCTGCGGCGTCGCCGAGACCGTCGGGCTCTCCACCGCCGCGACCCGGACCATGCGCACGGCGATCACCCTGCATCACAGCCCCGGGGTCACACTCGCCGACGGCCCGGTTGCCTACCTGCTGGCCGCGGGCGCCGGGGTGGACGGCGCCGGGCTGCGGTCCTGGGAGCTGCCGCCGCGTGTCCTCGCCGCCGTCATCGCGCAGTGGCCGCGGCTGGGCTTCAAGCGGGAACTCGCTGCGGCGTTTCGCGCCGAAGCCGCCGCCGTCCCGCGCGGCCGGGCCCGCCTGCTGCGTCGCTACGGCGCATACGACCTGGCCATCAAGCTCGCCCCGTTCCGCACCTGAGGACACGACGCTCCCGGCACTGACCGTGGCGGCCGCGGATCCCGGTCATTTGACCGGGGTGAGCACAACGCCAGCCGGCAACAGTCACGTCAGCACCTCCTGGAAGCGAGACCCGCCATGACCACCACCGCCCGAGCGGCACACAGCCTGATCGTCGCCGACACGACCACACCCCGAACGGCAACGGGCCCCATCGTCCGGGTCGTCCTCGGCTCGTTGCTGACCGGCGTCGCCGGCGCGGCCGCGTTGACGCTGGTGGCATTGCCCGGCGCCCCTGAGCACGTCATCACCGGCTCGGCCCTCCTGGCGTTCGCGGCCGGCTGGGCGATGCTTGCGGTGCTGTCCTCGCGGCTGACCAGTCAGCCGCAGCGGTGGGCGTTCGTGCCCGCCGCGGTCATGGCGCTCACCGGACTCGGGCTGCTCACCGTCGCACCCGGCAACAGCGTCCTGACCGGCGCCGGCTGGATCTGGCCACCGATGATGTCCGCGCTCGCCGTATGGATGGGCGTCCAGCTGCGCCGCGCGTTGACCGGCCGAGTCCGCTGGCTGCTGTACCCCGTCATCGCCGCGCTGGCCCTCGCCGGCGTCGGGGGGTTCGTCGAAACGGTGGCCCTGCACCACGACGCGGCGAGCATGGCGATGCCCGGCACGTCCTACGACGTCGGTGATCACCGCCCTTCACCTGCACTGCACCGGCACCGGCAGTCCCACGGTGGTCTTGGAAAGCGGTCTCGGTGAAATGTCATCGAGCTGGGCCCGCATCGCACCGGCCGTCGCACCCACCACCCGGGTCTGCGCGTACGACCGCGCCGGGCAGGGCTGGAGCGACGACGCAGCCCGCCCGCACGACGGCCTCGCGATCGCCCGCGACCTACACGCCCTGCTCGCGGTCGCCGGAGAGCGGGCACCCTTCGTGCTCGTCGGACACTCCACCGGCGGCGCCTACGCCATGACGTACGCCGCGCAGTACCCGGCGCAGGTCGTCGGAATGGTCCTACTCGACTCCTCCACGCCAGACCAGTTCAGGCTGCCGCAGTACGCCTCCACCTACGCCATGATGCGGCGCGGACTCGGTGTGGCACCGAGCCTGGCGCGCCTGGGCATCAGCCGGTTCGCCAGCGAGCTGTTGACGTCGGGACTCCCGTCGCCCGCCGCCGCACAGGTCCGCGCGTTCGCCACCAGCTCGCGCGGGCTGCGCAACATGCGCGATGAGGTGTCGGTGCTCCGGGCCGCGTTCGCCCAGGCGGGCGCTCTACACACCCTCGGTCGCAAGCCGCTGGCCGTGCTCACGGCGACCGAGTCGCTGCGCAAGACCACCGGTTGGTCAGCAGCGCAGAACCGGCTGGCTGCGCTGTCGGGCAACAGCAGTCACCGCGTCATCTCCAGCACCCACGCCGGACTGCTCGAGGACGAGCCCGCCTCAGGCGCTGCGGCGTTGGCGATCACCGATGTCGTACGCGCAGTACGCACGCGGAGCCCGCTACCCACGCACTGACCGCACCACCGCCCACCCAGCCGTCAGCAGCCCAACTGCCCAGCGCTGGCGGATCCCGGTCACTTGACCGGGGTGAGCACAGCGCAACCCGTCAACAGTCAACGGCACCACCTCCTGGAAGCGAGACCCGCCATGACCACCGCCGAAAGACCAGCGCACACCGTCGCCGTCGCCGACCACACTCACCACCATGCCGACCGTCCTGAGCACCACGTCGAACCCGACAGTCCACGCAAGTCGTGGGCGGTGCTGGCCGTCGCCCTGACCGCGCAGATCCTCGTCGTCCTCGACATCTCGGTCGTCAACACCGCGCTGCCCTCGATCGGTAAGTCCCTGAACCTCCGCAGCGGCGACCTGCAGTGGCTGGTCACCGCCTACCTGATGATGTCCGGCGGAGGGCTGCTGCTCGGCGGCCGCACCGCTGACTTGATGTCTCGCCGGCGGGTCTTCCTGACCGGTCTCACCGTGTTCACCGGCGCGTCGATACTCAGCGGTTTCGCCGGCAATGCGACCGAGCTGATCGCGGCCCGTGCCGGTCAAGGCTTGGCCGCGGCCCTCATGACTCCCGCCGCGCTGTCGCTGATCATGACCACGTACTCCGGCTCCCAACGCCGCACGGGACTCGCCCTGTGGGGTGCCGTCGGCAGCATGGGTGTCGCCGCAGGTGTCCTCGTCGGCGGAGCCCTCACGACATGGGCCGGCTGGCAAGCCATCTTCTGGATCAACGGACCGATCGGCGCCGTCGCGGTCCTGGTCGCCCTCAAGGTCCTCCCGAACGCCCGCACCGCTCACGCCGGCCTGAAGCAGTTCGACCTGCCCGGCGCAGTCACCGTCCTCGGCGGTCTCATGACCCTCATGTGTGCCCTCGGAGGCACCGGCACCAGTGGCTGGCTGTCAGCCCGCACCCTCGTCGGGCTCAGCGTGTCCGCGGCTCTGCTGACCGCGTTCGTCCTCATCGAACGCCGCAGCGCCCGTCCGCTCATCTCGCCGCACACCTGGAAGGTCAGCTCACTCGTGTCGGGCACCGTCGTCATGCTCGGCATCACCGGGATCCTCGTCGGCGCCGTGTTCCTCACCTCCATCTACCTCCAGAGCGTGCTCGGCTTCTCCGCCCTGCGGGCCGGGGTGGCGTTCCTGCCGTTCGCGTTCGCCATCACCGCCGGCACCCAGGTCGCGCGACACCTGCTTGGCCACACCTCACCACGCAACCTCGCCGTTACCGGCCTGGCCATCACCGCAGGTGCTGCGATGCTGCTGTCGACCGCCACAGGGAACGCGCACTACGCCACTGACCTGCTGCCCGGGCTGGTGTTGCTCGGTCTCGGAGTCGGCATGGTGTTCGTCCCCGTCTCGGTCACCGCGATGGCAGGCATCCCGCCGCAGCACGCCGGGATGGCCAGCGGTTTCCTGACGACCGGTCATGAGGTCGGCGCCGCACTCGGAGTTGCCGTGCTGTCCGCGGTCGCCACCACTGCCGGCAGCCTGACCAGCTCAGCGGGCATCGTCGCCGGGTTCTCCCGAGGCTTCACCGCCGCCGCGGTCATCGCCGGCCTCATCGCCGTCGTCGCGGTGC
>DASXRB010000379.1:0-4186 GCA_036506875.1 Kribbellaceae bacterium
GCGGTCGCGACCGGCACCTTCGCCGACGACGCCGTGCTCAAGACCGTCCGCCTCTGGCCCGCCACCACTCGCTACATCCGCCTCCGCGCTTTGACGGAAGCCGGCAACCGCGGCCCCTGGACCTCCGCCGCCGAGATCACCCCCCTGGGCTGGTGACCCTCCCCCCTCAATCGTCGGGCCCTTGTGCCCCGGCGTGTCGCCGTTCGTCGGGCCCTTGTGCCCCGGCGTGTCGCCGTTCGTCGGGCCCCTGCGACCAAGGGCTGCTGACGGGTGGCACGGCGCGCCGGGGCGTCGTACCCCTTGGCGGGCCGGTGAACAAGCAATGTGCTGTTCAACGGCCCGGCGGCAGGTCCACACCCACGAGGTCAGGTTCACGGCGGCCGCGGCGGGATGGTCGGTAGGGCCCGACGAACGGCGACACGCCGGGTCACAAGGGCCCGATGAGCGTTAGACCGGGGGGACGCCGTGGCGGCGGTGGGAGAAGTGGCGGGACTTGGTTTGGGCGGCGGCCAGGCGGGCGATCAGGTCCTCGCGGAGGTTCTCCGGTTCGATGATGGCGTCGATGACGAGGTCGGCGGCCAGGCGGAGGATGTCGATGTCGGTCTCGTACTCCTCGCGGAGCTTGGAGACGTACTCGACGCGCTGCTGCGCGTCCTCGATCTCCTGGATCTTGTTGTAGTAGACCGCGTTGATCGCGGCCTCCGGGCCCATCACGGCGATCTTCGCGGTCGGCAGTGCGATGCAGGCGTCGGGCGAGAAGCCCGGTCCGCACATGGCGTATAGCCCAGCACCGTAGGCCTTGCGGACGATGACGGACACCGTCGGGACCGTGGCCTCGGAGACGGCGGTGATCATCTTGGCGCCGTGCCGGATGATGCCCGCACGCTCGACCTCCGAGCCGATCATGAACCCCGGTACGTCGCACAGGTAGATCAGCGGGATGTTGAACGCGTCGCACATCCAGATGAACCGGGCCGCCTTGTCCGCGGAGTCGACGAACAGCACCCCGCCCTTCACGGCCGGCTGGTTCGCCACGAACCCGACCACCTGGCCGGCCAGCAGGCCGAACCCGGTGACCACCTCGGGCGCGTACGACGGCTTGAGCTCGAAGAACGAGTCGGCGTCGGCGATCGCGTCGATCACGTCGTGGATGTCGAACCCCACGCTCTCCTCGGCCGGGACCAGGTCCCGGGTGAACGGGCGCGACGGCGGCGCAGCGTCGTACGAGGGCGGCGCGGAACGCCAGGATCCGGGCACGTACGAGAAGTGCTGCTTGGCGAGCTCGATCGCCTCGGCATCGTCGGCGGCGAGCAGGTCGCCGCAGCCGGACACCGTGGTGTGCATCCGGGCGCCGCCCATCTCCTCCAGGGTGACCCTCTCGCCGACGACCATCTCGGCCATCCGGGGCGAGCCGAGGTACATCGACGCGTTGCCGTCGACCATGATCACGATGTCGCAGAACGCCGGGATGTACGCGCCACCCGCGGCCGACGGGCCGAACAGGCAGCAAATCTGCGGGACCTTGCCGGACAGCGCGACCTGGTTGTGGAAGATCCGGCCGGCCCCGCGCCGCCCCGGGAACAGCTGGACCTGGTCGGTGATCCGGGCGCCGGCGGAGTCGATCATCCAGAACACCGGGAGCTCGTCACGGATCGCCGTCTCGGTGACCCGGATGATCTTCTCGACCGTCCGCGCACCCCAGGAGCCGGCCTTCACCGTCGGATCGTTCGCGACGACCAGTGCCGGCCGGCCGTCGACCAGGCCGCGGCCGGTGATGACGCCGTCGGCGGGCAGGCCGGCGGCCAGCGCGTTCGCCAGCTGCGCGTCCTCGACGAAGCTGCCCTTGTCGAACAGCAGGTCGATCCGGTCCCGGACGTAGAGCTTGTTCTGCGAGGCGAGCTTGGCCGCGGCCTTCTCCGGCGGAGCCAGCGTCGCCTCGCGCGCCGCCGCGACCTCTTTCCAGTGATCCCGCGTCATACCCGCAACCTATTCGACCGGCAGGCCGAGCGAGCGCGCGATCAGGATGCGCTGCACCTCGGAGGTGCCCTCGCCGATCTCGAGGACCTTAGCGTCGCGGTAGAACCGGGTCACCGGGTACTCCTCCATGAAGCCGTACCCGCCGAACACCTGGGTCGCGATCCGGGTCGCGCTCACCGCGGACTCGGTGGCGTAGACCTTGGCGATCGCCGCCGCCTTCTTGAACGTCGCGGCGTCCGCGCCGGCGTCCTTCAGCGCCGCCGCCTTGTAGGTCAGCAGCTCGGCCGCGTCGGCCATCACCTGCAGGTCGGCGATCTGGAACGCCACGCCCTGCTTGCGCCCGATCGGACCACCCATCGTGCGGCGCTCACCGGCGTACTGCACCGACATCTCCAGGCAGGCCTTGATGCAGCCGACCGCGAGCGCGGCGATCGCGACCCGGCCGTCGTCGAGCGTGGCGAGGAACTGCGCGAAGCCCTTGCCGCGCTCGCCGAGCAGGTTCGCCTCCGGCACCCGGCAGCTGTCGAACGCGAGCGGGTGGGTGTCGGACGCATGCCAGCCGAGCTTGTCGTAGGCCGGCTCGGCGACGAACCCCGGTGTCCCGGACGGCACGATGATCGTCGAGACCTCCGCCTTGCCGTCGGCGCGCTCCCCGGTCTTCGCGGTCACGGTGACGACGGAGGTGATCGAGGAGCCCGAGTTGGTGATGAACTGCTTGCTGCCGTTGATCACCCACTCGCCGTCCACCAGGTCGGCGCGGGTCTTGGTGGCACCGGCGTCCGAGCCCGACTCCGGCTCGGTCAGCCCGAAGCCCGCCAGTGTCCTGCCGGCGACCAGGTCCGGCAGCCAGCGCTGCTTCTGCTCGTCGTTCCCGTACGTCAGGATCGGGTTGATCCCCAGCCCGACGGCGGCCTCGAGGGTGATCCCGAGTGACTGGTCGACGCGGCCGATCTCCTCGATCGCGACACACAGGCTGGTGAAGTCGCCGTCCTCGCCGGCGCCGCCGTACTCCTCCGGGGCGGTCAGGCCGAACAGGCCGAGCTTGCCCATCTTCTGCACGACCTCGACCGGGAAGTAGTGCTTGCGGTCCCACTCGGCCGCGTGCGGCGCGATCTCGGCCTCCGCGAAGTCCCGCACGCTGTGCCGGAACTCGGTGTGCTCACGGGAAAGCTCGTACGACATGTCCTCGACCCCTCGTTCTGTGCCGTCGCCATTGACGCTTACGTAAACGTAAACGATTCTAGGATCGTGCACAATACGTCCACCATGCTTACCTGGTCCATCGCCGAGCTCGCCGCCGAGTTCGACGTCACCCTGCGCACGATCAGGTTCTACGAGGACAAGGGGCTGCTCACCCCGGAGCGGCGTGGCGTCACCCGGGTGTACCACCCCCGCGACCGGGTCCGGCTCGCACTGATCCTGCGCGGCAAGCGACTCGGCTTCAGCCTCGAGGAGATCGCCAAGATCGTCGGCATGTACGACGCGGAGCCCGGCGAGGAGGGCCAGCTGGTCTACCTGCTGGAGCAGATCGCGAGCCGGCGTGCCGAGCTCGAGCAGCGCCGCCGCGACATCGACGAGACCCTCGCCGAGCTCGACGAGGTCGAACGCCGCTGCGAGGCCGACCTCCGCGCCCTGCGCAACTCCTGACGCGCCAGACGGACCCAGGTGAGACCCCGCGGCTGCATAGCCTGAGCGGCATGGCTCCGTCCCCGTTCGATGTCCCCGCGTCCGAGCGGCCGTACGTCGAGGCCGTCACCACTCTCGCCCCGTCCTTCGCCGGCCGTGCCGATGAGCACGACGAGCAGGCCACCCTGCCGGTCGGCAACCTCCGCGCACTGCATGCCGGCCGGGATCGACACTGCCGCTCTGCCGGGCGAGTACGGCGGAGCCGGGCTGTCGTTCCGGACGCTCGGCGAGATCCTGCGGATCATCGGCAAGGCCTGCCCGTCGACGGCCTGCATCTGGCTGATGCACCTGGGCGCGGCCCTGACGCTGGTGCGGTAGCGTGCGGGTCGGCGGTGGCAGCGGGTTCCTGCGCACGTCACCGATCCAGCGCCACTTCCGCGACGCCCAGGTCGGCGCGCTGATGGCCTACTCGGTCGAGGTCTGCCGCGACACCGTCGGCGGCCGGGTGCTCGGCCGCACCTCGTAGCCCGGCGGAACGCAGGATTCAGAGCAGGCCGCGGACGTACGCCGCCTGCCCGGCGTG
>DASXRB010000380.1:0-4438 GCA_036506875.1 Kribbellaceae bacterium
CCTGGCGTACCTCGTGCACCCGTGGGTGGTGGGCGCGGAGCGCCTGCGGAACGCGGGCTGGCGGCCCGAGTACACCAACGCCGAAGCGCTGGCCCGGTACGCGGAGAGCCGGCCCGCGCTGCCCCAGCGGCTCCGGATCGGGGCGAAGGGCGCCACCGCGGCGGCCGGCGCGACGGTCGCCCTGGTCGGCACCGCGGCGCTGGTCCGTCGCGCGCGCAAGCGCCGGCAGGCCCGCGGGTGACGTCCCGCGCTTGGGCTGCATTCCCGACGGGGCGGCCGGCCTTGGGCATACCCGACGGGGCGGCCGGCCTCGGGCATTCCCGACGGGGCGGCCGGCCTCGGGCCGGCGAACGGCAGCGGGCGCGGCACTGGCCGACGAGACGGCGTCGTTAGGGTTGTTCGCATGATGCGACGCGGTTGGACAGTGCTGGTCGGTGCTGTGGTGTTACTCGCGCTCTCGGTCGGCCTGTCCTACCTGCCCGTACCGTACGTGGCGCTGGGTCCGGGCCCGACCCTGGACACCCTCGGCAAGTCCGACGGGAAGGCGATCATCACGATCTCCGGCCGGAAGACGTCGACCTCCGAAGGGCATCTCAACCTCACCACGGTCTCGGTGCGGGACCACATCGACCTCGCCACCGCGCTGCGGTTCTGGATCGACGGGGCGGTGGCCGTGGTCCCCCGCGAGCTGGTCTACCCGCCCGACCAGAGCGAGAAGCAGGTCGAGGCGGAGAACGAGCAGGCCTTCAAGGCGTCCCAGACGTCCGCCGAGACCGCGGCGCTGCGCAAGCTCGGGTTCCCGGTGCAGGTGACGATCGCCTCGCTGCCGGACGGGTCGCCGTCGGCCGGCAAGCTGCTCAAGGGCGACGTGGTCAAGGCGCTCGACGGCAAGCCGGTGACGAGCCAGGCGCGCCTGGTCGAGCTGGTCCGCGACCAC
The DNA here is from genome assembly GCA_036506875.1 of Kribbellaceae bacterium. GTDB lineage: Bacteria > Actinomycetota > Actinomycetes > Propionibacteriales > Kribbellaceae > DASRHY01. The sequence continues at coordinate 938 of DASXRB010000380.1, forward strand.
CGGATCGGCGAGACGGTCACGGTCGACTACCTCCGCAACGGCAAGCCGGGGTCGGTGAAGGTGGTCACCGGCGGCGCCGGCAAGGGCGACCAGCGGCGAACCGTGATCGGCGTCTCCGTGGAGCAGAAGCAGCCGCACCCGTTCCACGTCTCGTTCGACCTCGACCGCATCGGCGGACCATCGGCCGGGCTGATGTTCGCGCTCGCCGTCATCGACAAGCTCGAGCCCGCCGACCTCACCGGCGGCACGTTCATCGCGGGTACCGGTGAGATCGACGACGACGGCAACGTCGGCCCGATCGGCGGCATCCCGCAGAAGATGATCGCGGCCAGGGACGCGGGGGCCACGATCTTCCTCACCCCGAAGGACAACTGCGCCGAGGCCGTGAAGACCGTCCCGGACGGGCTGCGGCTGGTGAAGGTGGCCACGCTGGACGACGCGCTGGAGTCGTTGCGGATGCTGCGGGAGAAGAGCGGCACGCCGCCCACCTGCCCCCGCTGACCTGACGGTCCACCGCGGGCCGGGCCGCGGCGGGGTGCGGTGCGCGGGTGGCCCGCGCGAGGTGGCTCAGTCCAGGGTGGCGAGGAGGGCGTCGGCGAGGTTCGGGGCGAGGTCCTCGCCGAAGGCGGCCTCGGTCTGGTCGCCGGCGCCCGTCGGGCGGACGCGCAGCGCCGCGGCGCGGGCGCCGTCCCGCAGCACGGCGACCGTCATCCTGACCTCGCGCCGGTCGGCGTGGCTCGCCGCCCACGCGACCGCGTCGACGCCAGCCGGCTGCGCGGCCTCGGCGCTCGGCGGCAGCACCAGCACCTCCTGGATCAACGCGCAGCCGAGCACCGCCGGTGGCCAGGCGATCCTGGCCAGGGCCTCGTCGAGCGGCCGGTCACCCAGCGGCTCCTGCTCGACCGGGGTGAGCGAGCCGGGCGGTACCCCCTGCGCCGCCAGGCCGAGCTGGGTGGCGAGCGCCGGCTCGGCCGCCACCAGCTCGGCGGTGTCGACGAGCGCGTAGAGCGTGGGCGGACGATCCCAGCCGCCCGCATCGGCGTGTAGTTCGAGCTCGGCGACGACTGCGCGCAGGGCGGGCGGGGCGGCGGGGCGTGGCATGTCCATGGGGACATGCTCGCACCAGCCCTTTCGTGGACGCAGGGTAGGTTGTAGAGGTCGGATCGGTGACGAAAGCTCAGGAGTTGCCCCGTGGTCATGCGGCCGCCTCTGCCGTCCGTGAGCCGGCGCAGCCGGCGAGTCCTGATCACGGTCGCCACGCTCGTGCTGCTCATCATCGTCCTGTCCAGCGGCGTGAACCTCTACGCCGACTGGCTCTGGTTCAGCGAGGTCGGCTTCACCGAGGTGATGTCGACGATGCTGCGCACGAGGCTGTTGCTGTTCGTGATCTTCGGCGCGTCGGTGGGGCTGTTCGTCGCCGCGAACCTGGTCATCGCGTTCAAGCTGCGTCCGGCGTACCGGCCGATGTCGCTGGAGCAGCAGAACCTCGAGCGCTACCGGCTGGCGATCACGCCCCGCTTCCACCTCCTGGTCGCGGTGTTCGCCACCTTCGTCGGGCTGATCACCGGGCTCGCCGCCCAAGGACACTGGCGCACCTGGCTGCTCTTCGCGAACTCGACCCCGTTCGGCAAGACGGATCCGCAGTTCGGGCTCGACCTGTCGTTCTACGTCTTCGAGTACCCGTTCTGGCGGTACGTGCTCAGCGTGGCGTTCACCGCGGTGGTGCTCTCGGTGATCGCGTCGCTGCTGGTGCACTACCTCTACGGCGGGGTCCGGCTGCAGGGGAGCGGGGGGCGGCTGAGCGCGGCCGCGATCGGGCACCTCTCAGTGCTGCTCGGCCTCTTCGTGGCGCTCAAGGCGGTGGCGTACTACCTGGACCGGTACGGCCTGCTCCTGGGCTACAGCGACGTCTCGAAGGTGAACGGCGCCTCCGCGGTGGACGTCGAGTGGCTGCTGCCGGCGAAGAACATCCTGCTCTGGATCGCCGCGCTCTGCGCGGTGGTGTTCTTCGTCAACGTCGGGCTCAAGCGGGTGATGCTGCCGGGCATGGCGCTGGTGCTGCTGCTGGTCTCGGCCGTGGTGCTGGGCGGCGCGGTGCCGGCGTTCGCCGAGCAGTTCACGATCAAGCCGAACGCGAACGAGCGGGAGGCCGAGTACATCGGGCGCAACATCGCGGCCACCCGGGCGGCGTACGGCGTGGCCGACGTCGACCGCACGAACTACCAGGCGAAGACCACCGCCACGCCGTCCGAGCTGCGCCGCGACAGCGGCACGATCCCCAACGCGCGGCTGCTCGACCCGAGCGTGCTCTCCGACACGTACACCCAGCTCCAGCAGGTGCGCAGCTTCTACGACTTCAACGAGCAGCTCGACATCGACCGGTACACGGTCGACGGCAAGATCCAGGACTACGTCGTCGGCGTCCGCGAGCTCGACACCACGAAGCTGACCGGCAACCAGACCAACTGGATCAACCAGCACACCGTCTACACCCACGGCAACGGGTTCGTCGCGGCGCCCGCGAACGTGGTCGTGGCGGGCTCGGGCCAGCCCGTGTTCGTCTCCGGGTTCCTCGGCGACCAGGGCGGCAACGACCGGTCGGACAACGACCAGTCGCCCGAGGTCAAGAAGATGGTCAACGACTTCCAGTCGGCCGTACCGGTGATCCAGCCGCGGATCTACTTCGGCGAGCTGATCGGGGCCTACTCGATCGTGGGCAAGACCGCCGGCAACGACCGGGAGTTCGACCGTCCGGCGTCGCAGGGCGGCGACGACGGCGAGCAGATCAACACCACCTACGACGGCAAGGGCGGCGTCAAGGTCGGCTCCACCTTCCGCCAGCTCCTCTACGCGACCTACTTCCGGGAGAAGAACTTCCTGCTCTCCGGTGCGCTGAACGAGAACTCGAAGGTGCTCTACGTGCGCGACCCGCGGGACCGGGTGGAGAAGGTCGCGCCGTTCCTGACCATCGACGGCGACCCGTACCCTTCCGTGGTGGACGGCCGGATCCTCTGGATCGTCGACGGGTACACGACCAGCAACACCTACCCGTACGCGCAGCGGCAGACGCTCGGTGACGTCGCGGTCGACTCGCTCACCGGTCGCGGCACGGCTCGTCAGCCGAAGGACGACATCAACTACATCCGTAACTCGGTGAAGGCCACGGTCGACGCCTACGACGGCACGGTCAAGCTCTACGCGTTCGACGACACCGACCCGGTGCTGAAGGCCTGGGACGCGGCGTTCGGCGGCATCGTCAGGCCGAAGTCCGAGATCACCCCCGAGCTCGCGGCGCATTTCCGCTACCCCGAGGACCTGTTCAAGGTGCAGCGGAACGTGCTGGCGCAGTACCACGTCGGCAACCCGCAGGAGTTCTACGGCGGTCAGGACTTCTGGAAGGTCCCGGACGACCCGACCAAGACCAGCCGGCTTCCGCAGCCGCCGTACTTCCTGCTGGCGCAGCTCCCCGGGCAGGAGGAGCCCAAGTTCCAGCTGACGAGC
>DASXRB010000381.1:0-7826 GCA_036506875.1 Kribbellaceae bacterium
GGGATCGGGAAGTCGTGCTGCGGCCCGGTGTCGTTGATGTAGCGGCCGAGCTGCCAGCCGTTGACGAAGATCAGCGCGCGGTAGTGCCGGGCCGGGTCGTCGGTGATCTTCAGTCCGAGCGAGGTGTCCTGGCCCACGGGCAGGTCCAGGTCGACGGTGGTCCGGTACCACGAGACGCCCGGCGTGCTGTCCGAGGCCGGCAGCGTGACCGGCTGCCAGGTCTCGTCCGGGTAGCGCGGCAGCGTCCAGCCGGCCCGTTCGCCGAACAGCCCACCGGTGTTCATGGGACCGCGCACCGGGTCGATCAGGTCCTCCCCGCCACGGCTGCCCTGGATCCGCCAGGTGATCGAGGTCAGCGGCGCGCCGGCGACCAGCGCGGCGGTGAGGCCGCGGGCCTCCTTGTTGGTGTCGTTGTAGTTGTAGTCCTCGTTGTGGCCCATGTTCTCCACGAGGACGGACACCTCGTTGTCGGCGCCGGCGTGCAGCGCGCCGTCCGGGAACGCGAAGGTGTGCGTGCCGCTGCCGCTGCTGCCGAGGAACCTCCCGTTCAGCCACGCGCTGTAGACGCCGGCGCGGCCGGTGACCGCGGCGAGAGTGAGTCCCTTGGCGGCGGCCGTACCGCGGAAGTGGCCGCGGTACCAGACGTCGCCGTAGTGGTAGTCGTAGTCGTCGGTGAACAGGACCGGCAGGGTGCCCGGCGTCGAGGTGCTGTTCGACGCCATCTTGTCGACCACCTGCCACGACGAGTCGTCGTGGCCCGGGTCCGCCTCGGGCGACTCGGCGGCGTGCTTCCAGCCGGTGAGCGCCGGCAGCGTGACCGGCTGTGCGCCAGGCAGCTGGAAGAGCTGCGAGCCGCTCGCCGTGCGCGTGGTCTTAAGCGCCTTGCCGTTCCAGGTGACGGCCGTGGTGGGCGCGGCCCACACCTCGGCCGGGCCCGCGTCGGCGGTGTCTCCGGTCAGCGCGAGCGTGCCGGCGGCGACCCGCGCGCTGCGCAGCAGGTGGCTGCCGTACAGCAACACCGGACCGGCGGTGGTGTCGTCCAGCCAGAACTTCGCGGCCTGCGCGTCGGTGCCGATGAGCAGCAGCAGCGGGCGCGGCCCGCCGGTGATCAGCACCCGGGCCAGCCCGTCGTGCGTGTAGTTCAGCCGCAGGTCGCCGGTGTCCGCGTCGTAGGCGGACGCGACGTGGCCGGCCAGGACGGTGACGGTCGGCCGCTGGGCGTAGTTGAGCACCGTCTCGCCGTCCTGCCCGCCGCGCCCGTACAGCACCGCTACATCGCCGCCGTCGATCAGTTGGTGCGTCAGGATCTCCGACGTCGAGTACTGCAGCTGGGCCGCGCCGAGCCTGTAGTTGGCGACCAGGATCTTCGAGTCGCGGCCGGCGAAGGTGAGCGCGGTGCCCGGCTGCTGCGGGACGCTCGGGTAGGTGCGCGCCCCGGCCGGCGGCAGGTCGATCGCGTCGACCACGACGAACGTGCCACTGGCGGACGGGTTCTTCTGCCCGGTGGCGACGATCTTCAGCGTGTGCGGGCCGTCGGTGAGACCGCTTGCCGCGTAGAAGATCTGCTGGTTCGCCTTCGGGGTGCCGTAGCCGTCGACGGTGGCGACCTTCGCGCCGTCGAGATAGACCTCGGCGATGCCGTGGTTGGCGTCCTTGGACGAGATCCAGCGGATCGCGGTGCCGGTGAACGGAATCGTGACGCTGTCGCCGGCGGTGTCCGAGAACGACTCGGTGTGGTGGTAGTCGCCGCCGGTGTAGCTCTCGTCGGCGCCGGCGTGCGACCAGCTTCCGGTGTACTGCAGCGCCGCGTCGGTGTCGTCGTAGGTGTAGGTGCCGCGGGCCGCGAGATCGATCGCGATGTGCGTGCTGTCGGTGGACGTGCTGCTCGAGTTGTTGTGGCGCAGGACGTGGAACTGCGTCCCGTCGTCGGGGTTGATGCGCGCGCTGTCGACGATCGCGGGACTGGACGGCGGGCTGACCGCGAACTGGTCCGTCTTCGCCAGCGGTGCCACGCTCTGCGTGAAGTAGCCGATCAGCTTGTCCTGGTCGTACTTGGTCGTGAGCTGCCGCGCCTCGGTGATCGCCGCGCCGTAGTCGTAGGACGTGTATACCTGGCTCGGGTCGGCCTGCCAGCCCCACGACGTACCGCCGTAGGTCATGTAGAAGTTCTGCGCGGTCGCGCCGACGGCGATGTTGTGCTTGTAGAACACGGACTCGAAGTCCGGTCCGGTCAGCACCCGGCACTTGTCGTAGCCCGGCCCGCCCCACGGGTCGAACGCGCCGCCCTGGAACTCCGGCGTGAACAGCGGGCGGCCTGCCGGGTGGTCGTAGGAGATGTCTGGCAGGCCGCGCCACTGCGTCGGGTTGGAGCAGTTGAAGCCCTGCGGGTAGGAGTCCGGCCCGTCCACGTCGAGCGCCCCGGTGCCGCTGTTGAACGTGCCGTTGTTGTTGCCGACGAGCGGGACCGTGATGCCGTCGTCGCGCGCTTGGTTCTCGAGGTGGAGCATGTACTCCCGCGCCTGCTGCGAGTCGTCGTAGAACTCGTTCTCGATCTGGTCGAGGATGATCGTGCCGGTGCCGTTGGTGAGCTGGTGCCGGGCGAGGATCGCGTTGATCCGGTTCATCCACTCGTCGGACGCCGCGAGGTAGGTCGGGTCGTTGCTGCGGTCCCGGCCGGGCATCGTGCCCAGCCAGGCGGGGAACCCGCCGCCGTCGACCTCGGCGTTGATGTACGGACCGGGCCGCGCGATCACGTAGATGCCGACGTCGGCCGCGATGTCGAGCAGCTTGTCGACGTCACGGACGCCGGTGAAGTCGTACACGCCCGGCTTCGGCGAGTGGTAAGCCCAGTCGAAGTAGATCGACGTGGCGTTGAAGCCGGCCGCCTTCATCTTCTCGAGCACGTCGCGCCACAGGTCCGGGCTTGGCAGCCGGAAGTAGTGGAACTCGCCGGACCAGAGGTACACCCGCTGGCCGTCGATCGTGAACGAGTAGTCGTCATAGGTGACGGTGTGCGTCGCGGCCGGCGCGGCCGGCGCGGCGGCCGGGCTGTCGGCCACGGCGATGCCCGCCGGGAGAACGAGGGAGGCGGCCGCGATCACGGCCGCGATGGGGCGGGCAAGGCGGAATCGCACAGGAATTCCCTTCGTGGTCAGCGCTAGATCAACATCGATCATTTCCGAACACGTACCAACAGGAGATATAACAGTTCCGAACATATCTATCAAGATGTCGCGTCGAAGAAGACACCGCTTCACGATCGAGGGTCGCCACGTCACCGCGCGGCCGTCAGGCGGAGCTCGCGGCGCAGGCGTGGGAGGGCGGCGAGGATCGCGGCCGGCGGCCGCTGGCCGGTGACGACGCTGAGCGTGAGGCGGTGGCGGAACGGGGCCGGGAGCACCTGCTCGCCCGGGAGCAGCGCGTCGGCGACGGCGCTGCGCGGGACCAGCGCGAGGTGCTGCCGGCGGCGGGCCATCGCGAGCGTGGTGCCGAGGGTCACGCCGCGGCGGGCGTAGGCGCCGAGCGCGGTCAGCCGGGTGCGCACTTCCTCGCTGCCCAGGTCGTACGTCGAGAACACCACGGGCCGGTCCTTGAGCGGCTGCTTGCCGCGCCGCGGCGGCTCGACGCCCGCGGCGGCGAACAGCACCAGCTGGTCGTGCCCGACGGTACGGGCGGTGGTCCCGCGCGGCAGCGTCAGCTGGTCGGCGATCGCGATGAACGCGGCGTCCATACTGCCTTCGGCGACCCACTCGACGAGCTGGTCGCCGTGGTTGACCCGCTGCTCGATCCCGAAGTCAGCGAGATGCTCGTCGAGGACCGGGAAAAGAGCCGACGCCAGGCTGACGAAGGTACCGACGACCAGGCGGTCGGCGGCCGCGGCGGCCAGCGTGGCGTCGTACACGCCCTCGAGGTGGCCGAGGATGTGCCGGGCCTGGCCGATGAGCTCGGCTCCGGCCGGTGTGGGGCGGGCACCGCGGGTGTCGCGCTCGAACAGCCGGACGCCGATCCGGCGCTCCAGCCGGGCGAGCCGCTGGCTCGCGGACGGCTGCGAGACCTGCAGCTGACGCGCCGCGGAGCCGACCGACGCGGTGCGTCCGATCGCGAGCACGAGGAGCAGGTCGTCGACACTGGGTAATGAGGCCATAGAGGCAGCCTATGGGCGATGGGCAACAGTCGCCGGCTACCGGGAGCCGGCGGCCCGGCTGAGGATCGTCGGTGTGAACACGCGTACCGATGCCGTCGTCCTGCTGGCGGGAAGTGGTGCGGCGGACCTGTCGTTCCGGCTCGCACAGGTGGCGCTGCCGCTCGTCGTACTGGCCGGGACCGGGTCCGTGGCGGCGACCGGGCTGGTCGCGGGGATGGCAGGCGTGCCGATGCTGCTGTCGCCGTGGTGGGCGCGGCGGGCGCGGCAGTGGCTGGCGACCGGGCGGCAGCTGGCGGTGATGGCGGTGCTGGAGGCGCTCGGGCTGGCCCTGGTACCCGCTGCCGCGCAGGCGGGGCACCTCACCGTCGCCGTGCTGGCCGCGGGCGGGCTCCTGCACGGGACCGCGGAGGCGCTGGCCGCGCCCGGGCGGGCCGCGCTGATCGCCGACACCGGCGACCGGCTCGGGCCGGACCGGGCGGTGCTGCTGCTCACCTGGCAGGACGGGCTTCGGCGGTTCGGGATGATCGCCGGACCGGGGCTCGGCGCGCTCGCCGTCGCCGCCGGCTGGACGATGCCGCTGTTGTGGCTGGACGCCGCGGTGGTGGCGGGCGCGGGGTTGCTGGCCTGGTCGGTCTCCGGGGCACCGGCGGATGGCGGCGACGAGACCGCTCCGTCGATATGGTCGGCGGTGCGGACGCGCCCGGAGGTGCTGCGCGGCTGGGTGGTGCGGGGGACCGGGTGCGTGACGTGGTTCGCGTTCACGCTCGGGCTGTCGGTGATCGGCGCCGACCGCGGCCGGCCGGGTGTCTACCTGGCCGCGGGGATGACCGGGTACGGCGTGGGCGCGCTGGCCGGAACGGCGATCGCGGTGGCGGTGGTGCGGCGGTGGGCGCCGCGGGGAGTCGCCTGCGCGGCCTGGACCGTCGTCGGGCTGGCCTGGTTCGCGATGGGGGTGTGGACTCGGCCGGTCGCGGTCGGCGTGATCGCGGCGGTCGCCGGGGTGGCGGTGGTGCTGGGGATCGCGGCGATCTCCGCGGTCATCACCCGGACCTCCGCCGGCGCGGAGCGGCGGGCGCTGCTGTCCGGGCAGGCCGTCGTGGTCAATGCCGGGGCCGCCGCGGGGATGCTGCTGGGCGGCCCGGTGATCGCCGTTCTGGGGGCGGAGCAGACCCTGCGCACGGCGGGAGTGCTGACCGCGGTGATCACGGTGGCGGCGAGCGTCGTACCGGATCGATCGCGAGCGGGTGCGGCCGGCGTTCCGGCCGGAGAGCTGTCGCACAGATAACGCGCCGGATCGTTGCCCGGAGCCACTCCGGTAGGAGAGTCTCGGCTGCATGGATGCTGACGTCATCGTTGTCGGGGCCGGACTGGCCGGGCTGGTCGCCACCGCGGAGCTCGCGGATGCGGGCCGTAAGGTGCTGCTGCTGGACCAGGAGCCGGAGCAGAGCCTCGGCGGGCAGGCGTTCTGGTCGCTCGGCGGGCTGTTCCTGGTGGACACGCCCGAGCAGCGCCGGATGGGCATCAAGGACTCGTTCGAGCTGGCCTGGCAGGACTGGCTCGGCAGCGCGGGGTTCGACCGCGAGGAGGACCACTGGCCGCGCAAGTGGGCCGAGGCGTACGTGCACTTCGCGCACGAGGAGACGCGGTCCTGGCTGCGAGCGATGGGGCACCGGATCTTCCCGGTGGTCGGCTGGGCCGAGCGCGGTGACGGCACGGCGACCGGGCACGGCAACTCGGTGCCGCGGTTCCACATCACCTGGGGGACCGGGCCTGGTGTGGTCGAGCCGTTCGAGCGCCGGGTCCGGGACGCGGTCGCGCGCGGGCTGGTGACGTTCAGGTTCCGGCACCGGGTGGACGAGCTGACGGTCACCGGCGGCGTGGTGGACGGCGTGCGCGGGAAGGTGCTGGAGCCGTCGGACATCGAGCGCGGCCAGGCCAGCTCGCGGGTGGAGACCGGCGACTTCGAGCTGCGCGCGCAGGCCGTGATCGTGACGTCCGGCGGGATCGGCGGCAACCACGAGCTGGTGCGCGAGGCGTGGCCGGAGCGGCTCGGGAAGCCGCCGGAGCGGATGGTGGCCGGGGTGCCCGCGCACGTCGACGGCCGGATGCTGAAGATCACCGAGGACGCCGGCGCGAGCATCATCAACGCCGACCGGATGTGGCACTACACCGAGGGCATCCACAACTGGAACCCGATCTGGGAGAACCACGGCATCCGGATCCTGCCCGGCCCGTCGTCACTGTGGATCGATGCCCGTGGCAACCGTCTGCCGGCGCCGTACTTCCCGGGGTACGACAGCCTCGGCACGCTCGGGCACATCATGAGGACCGGGTACGACTACTCCTGGTTCGTGCTCACCAAGAAGATCATCGGCAAGGAGTTCGCGCTGTCCGGGTCGGAGCAGAACCCCGACCTGACCGGCAAGAGCATCCGCGACGTGATCGGCCGGGCGCGGTCCGACGTACCAGCGCCGGTGCAGGCGTTCATGGACCACGGCGAGGACTTCATCGTCGCCGGGACGCTGCGCGAGCTGGTCGACGGGATGAACAAGCTGACCGGCGAGTCGCTGATCTCGTACGACGAGCTGGAGCGGCTGATCGTCGCGCGGGACCGGGAGATGGACAACGCGTACTCCAAGGACGCGCAGGTGGTGGCGCTGCGCGGGGCGCGGAACTACCGCGGCGACAAGCTGGTCCGGGTGGCGACGCCGCACAAGCTGCTGGACCCGAAGGCCGGGCCGCTGATCGCGGTGCGGCTGAACATCCTCACGCGCAAGACGCTCGGCGGGCTGCACACGGACCTCGACGCCCGGGTGCTGCGGCCGTCGGGCGAGCCGCTGCCGGGCGTGTATGCGGCCGGTGAGGTGGCCGGGTTCGGCGGTGGCGGGGTGCACGGATACAACGCGCTCGAGGGCACCTTCCTCGGCGGCTGCCTGTTCTCCGGCCGCACCGCGGGGCGGGCCGCCGCCAAGCAGGTGGGCTGACCGAGCGGGCGGGTCAGCATGTCCCCAACGCGCCCGGTGAGGACATCTGCGGCCGGATCAGGTCGGCGCGCCGCATGACGCTCTCGCGAGCGACGAAGGCCGTGCCGTGCATCGGCGTCAACCGTCGTGCGACGACTGCTCGCCGTACGACGATGTGGGTCGGACCGTGGGCGGTGACCGAAGGTCACGCGGCGGGCGGCGGCCGCGCCTCGGCGGCGTCGGCGGCGCCGTCGCTGGGTGGTGCGGTGCCGGGGTCGGCCCAGGTGGGTCGGGTGACGTGGACGGTGCCGTTGAGAATGCGGATGTGCCAGGCGCCCTTGTGGGCGGCGCGGTGGTGGGGTTTGCAGGCCAGGACGAGCTTGTCGATGGCGGTTTCGCCGCCGTCGGCCCAGTGCTCGAGGTGGTGGGCGTCGCACTGCCCCGGCGGTGCGTCACACCCGGGGATGACACAGCCGCCGTCGCGGGCGATCAATGCCCGCCGGATGGCGGGGGTGACGAACCGGTGCTCACGCCCGACGTCGAGGGGGTTCGGACTCGGAGCCGAGGATCACCGGGATGATGCCGGCGTCGCAGGCCAGCAGCCGGACCGCGGCCGCGGACAGCGCGTCGCCGAAGGTCGGGTCGCCGGTGGCCCGCGCCCCGCCGTGCTTGAGGTCGTCCAGGGAGATGGTGACCGCGAGGTGCGGCCGGATCCCGCC